>CAYGUQ010000466.1:0-3780 GCA_964352995.1 uncultured Rhodobacterales bacterium | reverse complement strand
GCGCTGGTGAAGTTCAAGAAGCTCGCCGGCGGCGGCTACTTCAAGATCATCAACCGCGCGGTGCCGGCGGCGCTGGCGGGCCTGGGTTACGGCGAGAACTCCATCAGGGCGATCATCGAGCACGCCATCGGCCGCGGCACGCTCGACGGCGCGCCGGGCGTCAACCACCAGACGCTCGCCGAGAAAGGCTTCGGGCCGGCCGAGATCGAGAAGATCGAGGCCGGGCTGGCCGCCGCCTTCGACATCCGCTTCGCCTTCAACGTCTGGACGCTGGGCGAGGCCTTCGTGACCCGGACGCTGGGCGTCGACGCCGCCGCGCTGGCCGACCCGAGCTTCGACCTGCTGCGCGCCGTCGGCTTCTCGCGCGCCGAGATCGACGCCGCCAACGCCTTCGTGTGCGGAACCATGACTCTGGAGGGCGCGCCGGGGCTCGACGCGGCGCATCTGCCGGTCTTCGACTGCGCCAACCCCTGCGGCAAGACCGGCAAGCGGTTCCTCTCGGTCGAGGCGCACATCCGTATGATGGCGGCGGCGCAGAGCTTCATCTCCGGCGCCATCTCCAAGACCATCAACATGCCCAACGAGGCGACCATCGAGGACTGCCTCGCCGCCTACGAGCTGTCGCACCGGCTCGGCGTGAAGGCAAACGCGCTCTACCGCGACGGCTCGAAACTCTCGCAGCCGCTCTCCTCTCAGCTCATCGAGGACGACGAGGAGATGGATGCGCTGGTCGAGGCCGCGCCGGCGGCGCGCGCGGAGATCATCGCCGAGAAGATCGTCGAGAAGATCATCGTCCGCGAAGTCGCCAAGGCGCGTGAGAAACTGCCCCAGCGGCGCAAGGGCTACACCCAGAAAGCCATGGTCGGCGGCCACAAGGTCTACCTGCGCACCGGCGAGTATCAGGACGGCCGCCTCGGCGAGATCTTCATCGACATGCACAAGGAAGGCGCCGCCTTCCGCGCGATGATGAACAACTTCGCCATCGCGGTCTCAGTCGGCCTCCAGTACGGCGTGCCGCTGGAGGAGTTCGTGGACGCCTTCACCTTCACGCGCTTCGAGCCGGCGGGGCTGGTGCAGGGCAACGACAGCATCAAGAACGCGACGTCGATCATCGACTACGTGTTCCGCGAGCTGGCGGTCAGCTACCTCGACCGCACCGACCTCGCCCATGTCGAACCCGAGGGCTCGCGCTTCGATGCGCTCGGAGAGGGCGAAGGGGAGGGGGTGCGCAACGTCAGGCCCGCCCAGCCCGAGACGGCGAACTCCGCCATCGAGATGATCCGCCAGGTCTCCTCCACCGGCTACCTGCGCAAGCGCCTGCCGGCGGAGCTGAGGGTGCTGCAGGGCGGCTCGGCCCGCGCCTTCGGCGGGGCCGTCGAGGAGGCGGCGGTGGCGGTCGGCGAGACGACGACGCTGGCGGCCACCACCACGCTCAGCCGCTCGGCCGAGGCCCGCATCAAGGGCTACGAGGGCGACGCCTGCGGCGAATGCGGCAACTTCACCCTCGTGCGCAACGGCGCCTGCCTCAAGTGCAACACCTGCGGCGGCACGAGCGGCTGCAGCTGAGTGGCCACGGAGGGCGGAATTCTGAAGGGTCAGAATGGTTCGCCGTTAGTGAAGGCTGGCGTCCATTTTGGGTCGGAATGATCGTCCGTCTGACAAAAACTCCCTGATTTGGGCGTAAAACGGCCTCGTCGGCGTGGAGCCGGCGAGGCCGCTGCGTTGAGCGCGATGTTTGTGACGGCCTCTCGCACCGCCGTAACGTGCGCATCAGCGAAGGCGACCTTCCCGACTTCAATGGCGGGACGCATCAGCAAGCGACGCAACGCTGTCGCTGGAAGCGACTGGGGCTGTGAATTGAGGGGCGCTTGCGGGGGTCTGAAGGGCTCCTTCCCGAACTCGAAGGCCTCTCCGCGGACATGACTGGCGATCGGATGGTGCGAATGGCGGCGTGCGGCGCAATTGAACTGAGAAGTATCCGACTGGAGACGCGGATCGGGACGTTCGGTCCCGGCGACGTCGCGCCCGACGCACATCTTCTCGACATGACGCTCTGGATCGATCCGGCGCTGATCCTGATCGCCGAAGACGCCATGGCGCATGTTTTCGACTACGACCCGCTCGTCGCCGAGATCGACCGGCTGGGGCGGGACGGCCCGTACGAGACGCAGGAAAGGCTGGTGACGAGGATCGTGAAGGCCTGCGCCGAAAACCAGGCGGTAAAAGCGCTTGAGATCACGCTCCGCAAGACGTCGGGTCTATCCGGCTCCGGCTCCGGCTCCGTCGGCGTGCGGCTCGTGATGGATGCCGACGCGCTTGACGGCATGCGCTGAACCTCCCCTCGCCGCGGCCCGCGCGCGGCGATGGTCGGGTCGACGACAGCGGCTCGTCGTCAGGCGCAGTTCTTGCGCATGAACGCGAGGAACGGCTTCTCGAACAGGACCAAAGGCATGGCTGCGCAAGCGAAACCGCATCTGTTGCCGCGGTGCGACGGCGCCTGCTGAGCTGACGGCCGCCTACAAGGGGCGGTAGCGCCTATATCGTTTTGAAAAGCTGCCGACGCGTAATAGGCGTTGAAGCCCCGCTACTTGTAAAGCCGCTCGCCGCCATGTAACGCTTGACTTGTAACTGGAGGGTGAAATGACGGATATAGACCTTGTCGCGCTTTCTCTGCCCGAGCTGAAAAAGCTCGAAAAGGATGTCGCAAGAGCGATCGCGACATTCGAGGAGCGTCAGAAAGCCGAGGCGCGCGCCGAAGCCGAGGTCGTCGCGAAGAAGTTCGGTTTCGCACTCGCCGAGTTGGTGGAGACCGCTTCGCCAAAGAAGAAGGCGGCGCCGGAGGCGAAGTATCGCCATCCCGAGAACCCGTCGATCACGTGGAGCGGTCGCGGCCGCAAGCCGGGATGGATCTCGGACGGACTGGCCGCCGGCAAGTCGCTGGCGGACTTCGCCATCTGAAGGCCGCGAGAGGCGCGTTCCTCCCGGTTCCGGCCTCTCGCGGGGCGGCGCGCGGCAGGCGGCCGGGCGCGCGGGCGTTGGGTCAACCTCGGTGGTCGGCCTCGCCGACGAGGCCTCAGGTTTCCGGTTCCGGCCTGTGGCGAGGAGCCCTGTCGGGCGTGGTGGGCGGCCAGTCAAGTTGATGTAGGGGAATGATCAGCTTTGTTTGTCGGGTCGTCGGGGTGTCCGTGGGATTAACGGTTTCGGCCGGTCACAGCTCTGAAGGCGAGCGTAGAAACTCGGTGCCAGGCGACTGGATGCTTTAAAATTCTTTCGACGCGAAGTGACTAAAGACACTTTTGCGCAAGCCGACGGTCGAGGCCTGACAGAGTATCGTGTGGAGCGGAGAGGAAGGCGCGATACCCGTCGACGTCCTTGGGCATCGACATGACTGGGTTGTATGGGCGCCGCCCTCGCCCATTGAGCAAACGGCAATACTGATTGGCCTCACGCCTCCTGCCAGGTAATGCTGCCAAGTAAACGCAAGACAGCGACGTCACATCAATAATAATGGCGTCAGGTGTCGTAATGCGCAGGCCGGCTGACGCTGGAGCCTGTCGACGCAGCGCTGGATTGGGGCGGCGCAGTCAGGATCATTGGCGCGGCGATCACGCCGAATGGGCCGCCACGGCGGTCGCGACCAGCGCTTTGAGCACGGGGCTTTCCGGACGACTGCGCTCCGTCAGCAGGTAGAAGGGGCTGGCCAGGGCGAACTCGCCTGCGTCCAGCACCTCCACGAAACGCGCGCCGGCGGCCAGCCCCTGCACCAGATGGGTGGGCAGC
>CAYGUQ010000465.1:0-3792 GCA_964352995.1 uncultured Rhodobacterales bacterium | reverse complement strand
GTCGCGGCGCTGCTGGTCGGCCGCGCAGCCATGCCGCCGCTGGCGCCGGGGGCTCGGCTGCTGGCGGCGGGCGCCTTCGCGTTGCGCGACGGCGAGCCGCGCGCCGACGCGGCCGCGGTGATCCGCGGGCTGGACTGGGCGGTGACCGACGGCGCGCGGGTGATCAACCTGAGTCTGGAGGGTGCGCCAAATGCGCTGATGGCCCGCGCGGTGGCGGTGGCCGCGCGCAGCGCCAATCTGGTCGCCGCCGCAGGCAATGGCGGCGCGCGCGCCGAGCCCGCCTATCCCGCCGCCTATCCTGAGGTGATGGCTGTCGCCGCGCTCGACCAGCGCAAGCGGCCCTGGCGCGGCGGCAATCGCGGGGCATATGTCGAGCTGTCCGCACCGGGCGTCGACGTCGCCTCGGCAGGGCCCGGCGGCGGCGTGACGCGCTGGACCGGCACCAGCTTCGCCGCGCCGTTCGCCGCCGCCGCCATGTTGCGCGCCCGCGCCGAGACGCGCGGCGACCCCGCCGCCGCGCGCCGGTTGCTGCTGTCCGAGGCGGAGGACCTCGCCGCGCCCGGCCGCGACGACGCCACCGGCCATGGCCTGGTGCGCGCTCCCGGCGCGCGCTGCTGGTGAGGCTCGCCTGGCGCTCGGGAGGGATCCGTTCGGCGATCAGCCAGTGCGTTCGCTCCCGCGCGCGAGAGCGCCGAGCGCCGCCATGACCACGCGACCGGACTTGAAGCACTACGCAGCCCTGGTGCCTGCAGGTCGACGGACAAAGGAGGCGTGAACTTGCGAGCTCAGACAACCAGTGCCGTTACCCGTCTTGCGGCTCTGATGTGCTAGTTCGCCACGCGGATCCTGATGGCGATCTGCTTCGTTTGCGCGCCGAAGAGACGAGCGCGCAGGCAGGCGCGCCGTCATGGGCGCCGTCCGCACAGAGACCGCAAGTACGCCCCACGGATCGCGCGAACAACGGTCCCGCCAGCGCTGCGTCGCTGGCGGCGTCGTCGGTCAACTCATGCGCGACGATCTCACTGCGACCGGGGTCCACCGAGACGTGCGCCTTGCGCCATGAGCGGCGTTTCTCGCCATGCCTGGCGCGATTTCTCCCGTAGCGGGGCCCACGCGCCCGGGCCGTCGAGTTTCAGCGCCATGCTGTCGAGCAGGTCGTCCGTCGGTCCGGTGCGAGAGCTCTCGGCCATGTCGATGCTCACCGTGCGCCGCCGGCGCATGAGCGTGGAGCGATCTGGCGCCGGCAAGTCGGATGCCGTCAGCGTCAGCAGGCTGCGCACAAGGCCCTCGATCTGGCGCAGCCGCAGCCTGAACGCCGCGCCAAGCGTCATGTTCGTCGGGGGGGGGTGATCCACCGGATCAATCGCTCCGCCTCCGCACGCTCGGTCGCCAGTTTGGAGAACCGGCGCTGACCGCCCGGCGTTGTGCGCCGCGTCGCGGTCCAAGGCTTCAGCGCACGATCCTCGATCCAGACGCGCAGGTCGGCGCGCTGGACCGGTCCACATTCGTACTCCGCCCAGTTCGTCGCACGATATCGCGCCTTCGGGATGTGATGGCTCTACGCCTCGTGGTGGCGGTACGGCGTCGGACGCAACTCAAAACGGGTGCAGGACGTTCATCGCCGCCGCAGGTTGGGTCTGCGCACCAACGCTGCTTTGCGCGCCGCGCCGGGCTTTCGTTCTTTGAACAGCACCTTTTTCGGGTTCGCCCGGAATAGCCGCCTCGCCCCGCCGTTTCCCTCGCGCAACCGGCCATTACGGCCCGCGACCGGAGACACGCGATGATCAGACCCCAACGCGCCTCGGCGATCCGCCGCCGCCTCGCGACGGCGCTGCTGACCCTCTCGATCCTGCCCGCCTGCGCGCAGGTCGACACTGCGCGGCACATGGCGATGCGCTTCGGCGTCATGCCGCCCGAGCCGCGCACCGCAGCGCTGGCCGCGCCGCCTGCGCCCATCGGCAAGCCACGCGCGCCATTGGCCCGCGATCTGGTCGCGCTGGACCTGCGCACCGGTCAGCCGCTTGCGATGGCGGTCGAACGCCGCGGCGCGGAAGTGCGCGTGCGCCAGAGCGACGGCTGCGCCTGGAGCCGCCGCGGCGACTGGTTCACGCCATCGAAGGACTGGAGCGGCTGCGGCGACAGCGACGCCTGGCGCGACGGCAAAGCGGACGTCCGCCAGATCGCCTCGATCTGGCCGATGAGAGTTGGCGGCGAGGGACGCTGGACGCGGCGGGCGGTCTCGTCCACGGGCCGCAGCTACGAGCGCGAGACCGTGTGCCGCGTGGTCGGCGCCGAAGCCGTGATCCGCGCCGGCCGCGCGCCGACGCCGGCCTTCAAGGTGGTCTGCGACGACGGCGGCAAGCGCACCCGCACCACCTGGTACGCTCCGGAAGAAGGCCCCGTCGCCTTCGTCCAGCGCCACGCCCAGGACGGCGTCGAGGAAGCGTGGGTGCGGTCATGAGCGCGCCCTCGAATGCTCCGGCGACCGCCCGCGCGACCCTCGGCGCGCCGACCGCAGGCTTCAGCCTGCACGAGCGCGCCGGCCGAGGCGGCCTGTCCTGCTGGCTGGCGCTGCCCGACCGGCCTAGCCCCGGCGCGCGGCCCCTGATCGCGGTGCACGGCATCGGCCGCGCCGCCCGGCTGAAGGCGGAGACCTTCGCCGCGAGGGCCGCAGCGCAGGGCCGGGCGGTGATCGCGCCGATCTATGACGAAGCATCGTGGAACGGCTATCAGCGCGCCGTCGCGCCCCGGCGCGCCGATCTCGCGCTGCTTGAACTGCTGGAGAGCCTGCGCGCCGAGGGCGTCGTCGACGCGGCGGGCTTCGACCTCTTCGGCTTCTCGGGCGGCGCGCAGTTCGCCCACCGTTTCGCGCTGCTCTACCCCCACCTTGTCGGTCGGCTGTCGCTGGGCGCCGCCGGGTGGTGGACCTTCCCCGACGCCGCGCCCTTTCCCTATGGCCTTGGCGGCGACGCCTGGGGCGCGCGCATGGCCGCCGGGCTGCCGCGGTTCCTCGGTCTCGACATCGTGGTGGCCATCGGCGCGCAGGATTGCGAACCGGACGACGCCACCCGCCGGGGCGAGGGCATCGACGCGCAGCAGGGCGTCGACCGCCTGACCCGCGCGCGCGCATGGGTCGCGGCGCTGCGCGAGGCCGCCGCCGCGCGGGCGCTGAACGCGCCGCGCATCCGCCTCGCCGTCCTGCCCGGCGCCGGGCACGACTTCGCCGCCTGCGCCGCCGCCGGCGGCGGCCTTCTCATCGACCTCACCCTTGGAGACGCGTCATGACCGTTCTGACCCCCGCCGCCTTCAGCCTGGCCCCGAGCGCAAAGTGGGCCTTCACCACCCGACGCGTGCGGCGCGCCGACGCCGCCCTGCTGCTGCGCGACCTCTCCGGCGCCCGCGCCGGCGACCTCGTGCTCGGCCGCATCGAGCGCATCGGCTCGCACCGCAACATCCAGCTCGACTCGGGTCGACCGTCGGAGCTTTATCCGGGCGATCTCGTCGTGCTGGCCTGCGGCGCGCGCTACGCCGCCGACCAGTTCGAGGGGCTGGCCGTGCTGGACCCCGAGGGCGCCGACATGCTGGCCGGCGGCGGCGTGCTGGGCCAGTTGCGCCAGCGCCACGGCAAGATGGCCGCGCCCACCCGCGTCACGCCGCTCGGCCTGCTGGCCGGCGCCGACGGCGCGCCGCTGAACCTAGCCGCCTATGCGCTGTCACCGGCGCCGCGGCCGCAGGGGCTGCCGGTGATCGGCGTCGTCGGCGCCTCGATGAACAGCGGCAAGACCGCGGCCA
>CAYGUQ010000464.1:0-3848 GCA_964352995.1 uncultured Rhodobacterales bacterium | reverse complement strand
CTGATGGAAGGCGTGATGTCGGGCCTTGTGCGGGAATTGATCATCACCGATGGCGGATCGCAGGACCGCACCGGCGAAATCGCCGATGCGGCGGGGGCGATTCTGATCACGGGCGCGGCGTCGGCGGGCGGGGCAGTGGCCCGTGCGGGGGGGCGGGGGGCGGGTCGCCGCGCCCGGCGCGGCTGTCGACGCCGGCGCTGTGGCGGGGGGAAGCGCTGGCCTGCGCGCCTCTTGCGGGCTACGGTCATGGTTTGTTGGCGGTCGCGCATCAGCCTGACCGCATGATCTGAGTCGCGGCTTCGGGCCGACGGCTCCGTCGCCGGCGCGTTGAAACGTGCGCCCGAGCGATTATCTGCGACGAGAGCCGGGGCCGATCCGGCGAAATGGGAGCATCTGACCGGTGGGCAACGCGAAAAACTTCGCTTTCTGGGCGGTGGCGATCTTGCTGCTGGTCATGCTGTTCAACGTCTTCAGCGGAGGGGCGCCGTCGTCCGGCGGCAGCCAGCTCGCCTATTCCGATTTCCTGACGCGCGCTGAGAACAACGAGATCGCCGAGGTGCGCATCGACGGCGAGCGCATCACCGGTCGCCTCGTCAGCGGCGAATCGTTCACGACCTATCAGCCGGCGGGCTCGACGACGATGGACACGCTGCGCGCCACGCAGACCCGCGTCACCGTCGAGCCGCAGAACCAGGGCGGGCTGCTCTCCACGCTCAGCTTCTGGCTGCCGATGCTGATCCTCTTCGGCATCTGGATCTTCTTTCTCAACCGCATGCAGTCGGGCGGGCGCGGCGCGATGGGCTTCGGCAAGTCGAAGGCCAAGCTGCTGACCGAGAAGACCGGCAAGGTGACCTTCGACGAGGTCGCCGGCATCGACGAGGCCAAGGAGGAGCTCGAGGAGATCGTCGAGTTCCTGCGCGACCCGCAGAAGTTCTCGCGCCTCGGCGGCAAGATCCCCAAGGGTGCGCTGCTGGTCGGCCCGCCGGGCACGGGTAAGACCCTTCTGGCGCGCGCCATCGCGGGCGAGGCCGGCGTGCCGTTCTTCACCATCTCGGGTTCGGATTTCGTGGAGATGTTCGTCGGCGTCGGCGCCAGCCGCGTCCGCGACATGTTCGAGCAGGCCAAGAAGAACGCGCCCTGCATCGTGTTCATCGATGAGATCGACGCCGTCGGCCGCCACCGCGGCGCCGGCTACGGCGGCGGCAACGACGAGCGCGAGCAGACGCTCAACCAGCTTCTCGTCGAGATGGACGGTTTCGAGGCCAACGAGGGCGTCATCCTCATCGCCGCCACCAACCGCCCCGACGTGCTCGACCCCGCGCTGCTGCGCCCCGGCCGCTTCGACCGGCAGGTGACGGTGCCGAACCCCGACGTGGGCGGGCGCGAGAAGATCCTGCATGTTCACGCCCGCAAGGTCCCGCTGGCGCCGAACGTCGATCTCAAGGTCATCGCGCGCGGCACGCCCGGCTTCTCCGGCGCCGACCTCGCCAACCTCGTCAACGAGGCGGCGCTGACCGCCGCGCGTCTCGGCAAGCGCCTCGTGACCATGGAGGATTTCGAGAGCGCGAAGGACAAGGTCATGATGGGCGCCGAGCGCCGCTCCATGATCATGACCGAGAAGGAAAAGACCCTGACAGCCTATCATGAGGCCGGTCATGCGGTCGTCGGCCTCAATGTGCCGGCCCACGACCCGATCCACAAGGCGACCATCATCCCGCGCGGCCGCGCGCTCGGCCTCGTGCTCAGCCTGCCCGAGCGCGACCACCTCAGCCAGACGCGCCAGATGCTGACGTCGAAGATCGCGATGGCGATGGGCGGCCGCGTGGCGGAGGAGCTGGTGTTCGGCGACGAGCAGGTGACCAACGGCGCCGCGTCCGACATCCAGCAGGTGACGCGCATCGCACGCGCCATGGTGACGCAGTTCGGCATGTCCGACGAACTCGGCGCCATCGATTACGCGAACGAGCGCGAGAGCTTCCTTGGCGTGCAGCAGGGCGCCAGCAGCATCTCGCCCGAGACGCAGCAGAAGATCGACGCCGAGGTGCGCCGTCTCGTGGACGACGGCTACAAGCGGGCGCGCGAGATCCTCACCGAGAGGCGCGACGACCTGGAGCGCCTGGCGAAGGGCCTTCTGGAGTATGAGACGCTGACCGGAGACGAGATCCGCCAGGTGCTCGCCGGCGAGACGATCGACCGCTCCGACGACAGCGGCGGCGCTCCGCCGCCCGCCGAGCCGGGCGACAAGCCGCGGCTCGCGGCGGTGCCCAAGGTGCGCAAGCCCAAATCCGACGGCGACGGCGGCCTCGCGCCCCAGCCGCACTGAGCTTTCGCCTGACGCGACAGGCGCTCAAGGGCCCGGCGGAGACTTCCGCCGGGCCTTTTGCCTGCCGTCGAGACAGCGGCGTTCTGACCGTCCCGCCTCCACCAGAGAGCGCGGCGCCTATAAAAGCGGCGCAGCGGCCTTCTTTCCGCTCTGAGCGCTGCGAAGCCGTTGCGGCCGGGCCGCCGGCTTTGCAAGGATCGCGGCCGGTGCGGCGCACGGCCGCGTCCCGGCGCGGCAGGGGGGTCACGTGTTCAGCCATACGCTAGCGGGCGAGCGCTACGCTTTCGAGGATCTCCGGACGCTGCTCGCGCGCGCCACGCCGCTGCGGTCGGGGGACTGCCTCGCCGGCGTCGCCGCCGGGACCGACGCAGAGCGCGCCGCCGCACAACTGGCGCTGGCCGACCTGCCGCTGAGGCGTTTCCTGACCGAGGCGGTCGTCCCCTACGAGGACGACGAGGTCACGCGGCTGATCATCGACGGGCACGACGCCGCGGCCTTCGCGCCCGTCTCCTCGATGACGGTGGGGCAGTTCCGGGACTGGCTGCTGTCGGACGCGGCCGACGGCCCGGCCCTCGCGGCGCTGGCGCCGGGGCTGACGCCGGAGATGGCGGCGGCGGTGTCGAAGATCTGCCGCGCGCAGGACCTCGTGCTCATCGCCCGCAAGACGCAGGTGACGACGCGGTTCCGCAACACCATCGGGCTGCCCGGCCGGCTCTCGACGCGGCTTCAGCCGAACCATCCCACCGATGACGCCGTCGGCGTCGCCGCGGCGGTGCTCGACGGGCTCATGTACGGCTCCGGCGACGCGGTGATCGGCGTGAATCCCGCGACCGACAACGTCGCCGCCGTCGGCGCGCTGCTGCGCCTGCTCGACGACGTGATCCATCGCCACGAGATCCCCACGCAGTCCTGCGTGCTGGCGCACGTCACCACCACCATCGCCGCCATCGAGGCCGGCGCGCCGGTCGATCTCGCCTTCCAGTCCATCGCCGGGACCGAGGGGACCAATGCGAGCTTCGGCGTCTCGCTGGCGACGCTGCGGGAGGGGCGGGAGGCGGCGCTCTCGCTGCGGCGCGGGACGCTGGGCGACAACGTGATGTATTTCGAGACCGGGCAGGGCTCGTGCCTCTCCGCGGGCGCGCATCACGGCGTCGACCAGCAGACCCTGGAGGCGCGGGCCTACGCCGTGGCGCGGGCGTTCGAGCCGCTGCTCGTCAACACCGTCGTCGGCTTCATCGGCCCCGAATACCTCTACGACGGCAAGCAGATCATCCGGGCGGGGCTGGAGGACCATTTCTGCGGCAAGCTGCTCGGCCTGCCGATGGGCTGCGACATCTGCCACACCAACCACGCCGAAGCCGACATGGACGATATGGACGTGCTGCTGACGATGCTGGGGGCGGCGGGCGCGACCTTCGTGATGGGCATTCCCGGTTCCGACGACGTGATGCTCAACTACCAGTCCACCTCGTTTCACGACGCGCTCTATGCGCGGCGGGCGCTCGGCCTGCGCCCGGCGCCGGAG
>CAYGUQ010000463.1:0-3850 GCA_964352995.1 uncultured Rhodobacterales bacterium | reverse complement strand
CCGACTTCTCGATCTCTGACTGGCAGAACCGGGCGCGCGGCAAGTGGACCGGCCTCGCCGCCATCGTCGCCCGCCCCGCGAACACCGGCGAGGTCGCCGAGATCGTGCGCCGCTGCGCCGGAGCCCGCGTCGCGGTGGTGCCGCGGGCCGGCGGCACCGGCCTCGTGGGCGGGCAGACGCTGGTGGAGGGGCCGCCCCCGGTGGTGCTGTCGCTCGACCGCATGACGGCGATCCGCAGCGTCGACGCGGCGGAGGACGCGCTGGTGGCGGAGGCCGGCGTGATCCTCGAACATGTCCACGCCGCCGCCGAGGAGGTCGACCGCCTGTTTCCGCTCTCGCTCGCCTCGAAGGGCTCGGCGCGGGTCGGCGGGCTGCTGGCGACCAACGCCGGCGGCGTCGCCGTGCTGCGCTACGGCAACGCGCGCGACCTGACGCTCGGGATAGAGGCGGTGCTGCCCGACGGCTCGGTGATGCACGGGCTGAAGACGCTGCGCAAGGACAACACCGGCTACGACCTGCGCCACCTGCTGATCGGCTCGGAGGGCACGCTCGGGGTGATCACCGCGGCGGCGCTGCGGCTCTTCCCCCGCCCGCGCGAGACGGCGACGGCGTGGGTCGCGGTCGCCTCGCCGGAAGCCGCCTGCGCGCTGCTGCCGCGGCTGCGCGACAGGCTCGGCGGCGCCGTCTCGGCCTTCGAGCTGATCGGCGCGCTGGCGCTGGACTTCATCGCCCGCGAACTGCCCGACGCGCCGGCGCCGCCGCTGAAGGCGCCGTGGATGGTGCTGGCGGAGGTCGGCGGCGGAACCGGCTCGCGCGTCGGCGAGGCGCTGGAGGAGGCGCTTGCGGAGGCGCTGGAGGCCGGCGCCGCCGACGACGCCGTGATCGCCCAGAACGAAGCGCAGGCGGCCGCGTTCTGGCGGCTGCGCGAGGACATCCCGCAGGCCAACCGCCGCGTCGGCGCCGTCGCCAGCCACGACGTCTCGGTGCCCCTGGCGGCGCTGCCGCGGATGGTGCGCGAGGGGGAGGACGCCGTGCGCGGCGTCTCGCAGGGCCTGCGCGTCAACTGCTTCGGCCATGTCGGCGACGGCAACCTGCACTTCAACGTCTTCCCGCCGGAGGGCGCGACGCGCGAGGACTTCGCCGCGCAGGCCGGGGCGGTGACGCGGGCGGTGCACGACGTGGTGGACGGGCTCGGCGGTTCCGTCTCGGCCGAGCATGGGCTCGGCAGGCTGAAGGCGGACGATCTCGTGCGCTACGGAGACCCCGCGAAGCTGCGCGCGATGAAAGCGATCAAGGCGGCGCTCGACCCTGCGGGGGTGATGAACCCGGGGGCGGTGCTCGCCGTGGAGACGTAGAGCGCGCAGGCGGGTGGCGGGCGGCCCCGCTCCGCCCCTCCCGAACACGTTGGAGGGGCGGCGGGGCCACGAACGCAACGCCGGCCCGCAACGCTACGCCACCACCTGCGCCTGCGCGCACCAAGTCTTGTAGCGAAGAGCCGTTAGCTTCCGGTTGACCGAACGAAAAGATTTCGATTCAAACCACTTCGTAGCGTTCGATGCGACGCGGGTCGCGCTCCGCCATCGCGACCCATTCGGCCACGGCGGGATGCGACCTCAGCGCCTCGGCGTATGCCAGCGCCTCGGGCGGCAGCGGCAGGCCGTGCGTCGAGGCGCGGAACGCCACCGGGGCGTAGAAGGCGTCGGCCGCACAGAAATCCGCGCCGAAGAGCCATGGCCCGCCCTGCCCGAAGCGCGCGCGGGCATGGGCCCAGAGCGCCGCGATTCGCGCGACGTCGGCCTGCGCGGCCTCGCTGAGCGGCGTCGGCGCGGCGGCGACGGCGCGGGTGTTCATCCACGCCTCGCGTCGCAGCGCGGCGAAGCCGCAGTGCATCTCCGCCGCGAGCACCCGCGCCAGCGCGCGGGCGGCGGGCGCGGCGGGCCAGTGCCCCGCCTCGGGATGGCGTTCGGCCAGCGTCTCGGCGATGGCGAGGCTGTCCCAGAGCGCGACCGCGTCGTCGCCCTCCCCCCAGGAAAGCGCCGGCACCGTCGGCTTCAGGCCCGGCGCGAGCGCCTCCTGGAACGCGACGAATTCGGGCGTGAACATCGGCAGCGCGCGGGTCTCGAAGGGCAGGTCGAACGCGCGCAGCAGCAGCCAGCCGCGCAGAGACCAGCTCGAATAGGCGGCTTCTCCAATATCCAGACGATACATGCGGCGTTCCCTCTCGCTTGCCTGACGCGACGCGAGAGCGTTACGCGACGCGGCGGCCGGCGGCCAACGACGTCGCGTGATGGGCGACGTCACCCGTCGCGATGACCGCCGCCGCCGAAGAGGCGCGGCGCGGCGGCGCGGACGCGGTCGACGAGCCCGGCGCGCGGCCCGGGCGTGACGTCGATCATCGCGCGCCGCGGCCTCAGCCGCCAGCCCAGCGCCGCGCCGCCCGCGAGACAGATGGCGACGAGGCCGAGCGTCACGAACTGCGCCGCCAGCAGCGCCACCCCGACGCCGACCGCGCCGCCGCCCGCCAGCCCCCAGCGCAGCGAGGCGGCGCGGGTGCGGCTCTGGTCGAGCACAGCCTGCGTGGTGGCGCGCGCGTCGCTGCGCGCCTCGGTCGCGCGCCGGCGCTCCAGCGAGACGGAGAGCTTCTCGCGCTCGCGGGCCAGGCGCGCCTCGGTGAGCGCCGCCTGCACGCGGCGTTCGCTGCGGCCGATCGCGCTGAAGGCCCAGGCGACGCCGGCCCCGACGACGAGCGCCGCCGCGGCGAGCGCGGCCTGCTGCGCCGGCGAGGCGAGACCTGCGGCCGTCAGGACGAACGCCGCCGCCGCAACCTGCGCTGCGACGACGCCGACCAGATACCGCCAGAATGCGCCCTCGCCGCTCATGCCCCCGATATCGGGCGCGGCGGCGCCCTGCGCAACACTCAGCCCGTGAAAGCCGCCAGCACCGCCGAGCCGATCGCATAGAGCGCGATGACCGCGATGATGATCTTGACGACCATGACGACGCGGTCGACGCCCGAGCCGCTCAGCGCGTCGCTCATCGCCGCGTAGCCGACGCCGTAGCGGTCGACCTTGTTCTGGAACTCTTCGCCGCCGTCCGCCTGCTCGGCCATCATGCGCTCCTGCTCCCGTCCCGCGCCTGCGGGAATGCGCCCGCTCAGGCGGCGAGCAACGCCATCACCAGCACCGCGCCGGTCGCCACGGTGAGAAAGACGGTGGTCGCCTTGTAGGCGACGTCGAGCCCCCGCCCCTTCATCGGTTCCAGCACGAGATCATAAAAGACGCCCTTGGGCGACAGGCCAAGCGCGTCGCGCCCGCGGGGCTCGGCCGCCCCGGCGCTCTGCGCCGCATCAGGTTTCGTCATGTTTTCATCCGGATAGTCGCGCATTTCCATCTCCATCCCAGTGCAGGGCGATATCGACCAAGGTCGCAGAGTTTCAAGCGTGAACCGCCGACCGCGCGCCAATCCCGACGCGCGCTTGACTCACCTATAAATCTAGGTTTATCGGTATTTCATGGATGACGCAGACGCCGCCGCCGCCCTCGCGGCCCTCGGGCACGAAGCCCGGCTTCGGCTCTTCCGCCTGCTGGTGCGGGCGGGGCCGGCGGGGCTGAACGTGGGCGAGATCGGCCGGCATCTCGGCGCCCCGCCCTCCACGCTGGCGCATCATCTCGGCGCGCTCGTCGCGGCGGGGCTGGCGACGCAGGAGCGGCGGGGGCGCGAGACCGTGAACCGCGCCGCCTTCGGCGCCCTGCGCGCCACCTTCGCCTATGTCGAGGCCGAGTGCTGCGCCGGCCTGCCGGAAGCGCCGGGCGAGACCGCGCCCGACGATGCGCCCCGCCCCGAACCCTGC
>CAYGUQ010000462.1:0-3857 GCA_964352995.1 uncultured Rhodobacterales bacterium | reverse complement strand
GCGCGCCCTCCCCGCGGAACGCCAGCGCGATCTCGCGGCCGATGCCGGCGGCGCCTGCGGTGACGATCACCCGCGCGCCGGTGAGGCCCATGTCCATGTCGGTTCTCCCTAGTCTCGCAGACGACCCTGCGCCTCGATGAATGCGGCTGCGCCGGCGATGTCCTCGGCCACGGCGCGGCGCGCGGCGTCAGCGTCGCGCGCCTTGATCGCGGAAAGGGCGGCGGCGTGGAATCGGACGGCCCCGCCGGTCTTCAGCCTTTCGGGGTTCTCGCGCAGATCGAGGCTGATGACCGGCCCCGCCCGCAGCCACAGCCCCTGCACGATCTCGCGCAGCGTGGGCGAGCCGGCGGCGTCGTAGATCGCAAAATGCACCTCCTGGTTCAGCCGCACGGGCAAGGCGCGGTCCGGTCCCGGCGCTGTCGCCTCGGCGCGGAACGCCGCCTCGCAGGCGAAGATGCGCGCTAGGCCCTCGGCGTCCCGATTGCGCGCGGCCTCGGCTGCGGCGTAGCCCTCGATCTCGACGCGCACGCGGGTCAGGTCGCGAAACCGCGCGAGGCTCATCAGCGGCACGGCGACGGCGCGATTTCGCGCCACCTCCAGCGCTCCGGTAGCGACGAGGCGGCTGACCGCCTCGCGCACCGGCGTGATCGAGACGTCGAGCGCCGCGGCGAGGTCGCGGAGCGACAGCCGTTCGCCCGGCGCGGCCTGCCCCGAGATGAGCAGGTCGGCGATGCGCCTGAAGGCGCGTTCGCCCAGCGTGGGCCGCGCCAGCGGGTCGAGCGGGATGTCTGCGTCGTCTCTCATCGTCCTTCGAAAGGGACTCGACAGCGGGCGTCTTGTAAAGCACGTTATCTGTGATCACACATAACACAAGCGGCGAAGACCGCGGCATATGGAGGAAGCACCCGATGATCACGACTCTGACCCCGACCCGCCGCCGGCTGCTGCAAGGCGGCGCCGGCGTCGCGCTTGCGCTCGGCGCGCCCGCCATCCTGCGCGCGCAGGGCGACGCGATCCGCATCGGGCACCTGACGCCCCGCACCGGCTTTCTAGGGCCGCTCGGCGAGTATGCGGCGATGGCCTCCGCGCTCGCCGTGGAGGAGATCAACGCCGCCGGCGGCGTGATGGGCCGGCCGCTGGAGATCCTGCAGGAGGACAGCGTCAACCCGCAGACGGCCTCCACCAAGGCCGAGCGCATGGTGGAGCGCGACGGCGTCTCCTGCATCGTCGGCGAGATCAGCTCGGCGTCCTGCCTCACCATCAGCCAGGTCGCCCAGCGCACCGGCACGCTGTTCCTGAACACCGGCGGCAACTCCGACCAGCTGCGCGGCTCGGACTGCAAGAAGTTCATGTTCCACATCGAGAGCCAGAACTCGATGTACGTGAAGTCCATCGGCCAGTTCTACACCCGCGAGGGGCTGGTGAACGGCAAGCGATGGTATTCGCTGACCGCCGACTACGCCTTCGGCCACGATCTCCTGCGCGTCGCAAAGCGCTACATGGAGGCCAACGGCGGAACGTTCGCCGGCGACGAACTGGTGCCGACCGACGCGACCGACTTCTCGGCCTTCATCCTGCAGATCCGCGCGGCCGAGCCCGACCTCGTGATCCTGAACCTCGCCGGTCAGCAGACCACCAACTTCTTCAAGCAGTACGCGGAGTTCGGGCTCGACTACCCGCTCGGCGGCTTCGGCTTCGACATGGCGCTGGCCTGGGCGGCGGGCCCGGAGAACTTCCGCGGCTCGTGGCCGTCGGTCTGGCACCACCGCGTGCCGACCGAGGGCTCGCGCGCCTTCGTCGCCGCCTTCACCGAGAAGTACGGCAAGCCGCCGGAGAACCAGGCCTGGGGCGACTACAACGGCGTGAAGTTCATCGCCCAGTCGATGGAGGAGCTGAAGACCACCGACAGCGCCGCCATCGTCGAGCACTGGGAGAAGGGCGCAAAATTCGACGCGCTCAAGACCCGCGAGGGCTACTTCCGGGCCAGCGACCATCAGTTCATGCACGAGATGTACGCCGTCACCGCGCTGCCGGCCGATCAGGTCGAGAACGAGTGGGACATCTTCACCTCGTCCGACCCCGTGCCCGGCCCGGGCGAGAGCCTCGAGGTCATCGCGGCGACCGCCGAGGAGAACCAGTGCGTCTTCGGCGCCTGACGTCGCAACCGAGGCGCCGGCCCGAGACTCTACGGCGCTGAGCCGGAACAGGCCGTGGCGCGCGCAGCGCGCGTCGCGGCCGACCTCGAGGAGACCGCCCCTTGTCAGCCCTATTCCTGATGCAGGTCCTCAACGGCCTGCTCGACGGCGTGTATTACCTGCTGATCGCGCTGGGACTGTCGCTGATCTTCTCGCTCGGCGGCATCATCAACCTCGCGCACGGAGCGTTCTACGCCATCGGCGCCTACGTGACGCTGACCATCAGCCCGTGGGTCGGCTTCGGGGGCTCCCTCGTGATCTCGCCGATCGCCGTGGCGCTGCTGGGGATGGCGGTGGAGCGGCTGCTGTTCCGACGCTTCTACCGCGTCGACCCGCTCTATTCGCTGCTGCTGACCTTCGGTCTCGCGATGGTCGCGGAGCAGGGATTGCGGATGATCTTCGGCGCCGCCCCCCTCTCCTATTCGATACCCGACGCGCTGCGCGGGCAGGTCTTTCTGGGCGACCTGATCTACTCCCGCTACCGCATCTTCCTCATCGCGGTCGCGGTGCTCTGCGTCGCGGGTCTCTGGCTGCTGCTGGAGCGCACCGCGTTCGGCCGCGTGGTGCGCGCCGGCGTGCAGGACCCCGACATGGTCGGCGCGCTCGGCATCTCGCTGCAACCCTATCTGGCGGCGGTCGCGGGCATCGGCATCGGGCTCGCCGGGCTCGCCGGCGTGCTGCTGGCGCCGATCTACACGATCCATCCGGCCATGGGGGCCGAGATCATCACGCCTGCATTCGTCGTCGTGGTAATCGGGGGCCTTGGCAGTTTCTGGGGCGTCGTCGTGGCGGCGCTGCTGGTCGGGGTGGTCAAGGGCGCCATGGTGGGCCTCGGCTTCTCGGCCTTCTCCACCGCCGCGATCTACGCGCTGATGCTGCTGGTGCTGCTCGTGCGGCCGCGCGGCCTCTTCGGCGAACGCATCACCCGGTTCGAGTGAACGCCATGTCGCGCATCCACCCCCTCGTCGTCGTCGCGGCGGGCCTCGTCCTGATCCCGCCGCTGTTGCTGGCGCTGGGCCTCACGATGACCTCGGCCGCGGAGGTCGTGATCTTCGCCATGGCCTGCATGGCGCTGAACGTGCTGGCGGGCCACACCGGCCTCGTGTCCTTCGGCCACGGCGCCTGGTTCGGCATGGCGGCCTACGCCGCCGGCATCGCCCAGCGCGAGCTGTTCCCCGGCGGCTTCCTGGGCCCCATCCTGATCGGCCTCGGCGTCGTGATCGTCGCCTCGACCGTCTTCGGCTACGTCATCCTGCGCCGGCGCGGGGTCTATTTCTCGCTGCTGACGCTCGCGCTGTCGGCAATGCTGTTCGTCATCGCCTTCCGCTGGACCGACTTCACCGGCGGCGAGAACGGCCTCGGCGGCATCACCCGGCCGGTTATCTTCGGCGTCGACTTCGCCGACAGCACGGCCTGGTACGTGCTGGTGGCCTGCGTAGGCTTCGCGGTCGCCTTCGGCCTGTGGCGTCTGCACGGCTCGCCGCTTGGCGCGGTGCTCACGGCGATACGCGAGAACGAGCAGCGCGCGCGCTTCCTCGGCTATCCGACGCAGCGCTACAAGCTCGCGGCCTTCGTCATCTCTGCGAGCGTCACAGGGCTTGCGGGCATGCTCCTGCTGTTCAAGAACCGCATGACTTCGGCCGAGCCGATCTCGGTGATCTT
>CAYGUQ010000461.1:0-3887 GCA_964352995.1 uncultured Rhodobacterales bacterium | reverse complement strand
CGAGCGCCGCGCGCAGGGCCTGGGTCTCGAGCTCCTTGTCCTCGGTCTGGGCGAGATAGACGAGCCGGTCGTAGTGGCCGAACAGCATCTCGATCAGTTCGGGGTGCCGGTCGAGCCCGAGCCCGCGCCAGACCAGCGCGTCGAACTGGCGCGTCAGGAAGTCGGTCAGGTAGAGCGCGCCGATCTCGCGCGGCATCCGCTCCGTGTGCCGCTCGAACCCGTCGAAGAGCGCGTAGCAGTTCGGGCCCGGCATCCGCTCGGCGCCTTCCTCGGCGCAGACCGCGTCGAGCCGCCATCCCGCGCCGCACTCCGCATAGAGCACCTTGACGCCGGCGTAGCCCCGGGCGCGGGCGGCGCGGATGCGGGCGCGCACGGCTTCTGGAATGCGCTCGGGGCGGTTGTGCAGCCGCGCCGGCAGGCATTCGAGGTCCATGTGCGTCCAGCCGTTCAGGCGGATCACGGCGAGGATCTCGCGCGCCAGCGCGCCGCACGCGACGATCATGATGCGGTCCGACGCCACGCCGTCTGGCGGCGGCGCCATGACGCCGCGCTCAAGCAGCACGGCGTCGTCGGGCAGGGCCGCGTCGTCTGTCGTTCCGGCGTCGCAGGTCAAGCGCTCAGCCTCCGGGCGACGGCGTGGCGTCAGGGCGGGGAAACGCCCGGGCTTCGGCGTCATTCATCAGGCGGGCTCCATCGCGCATCTCGCAAGGGGATGGGGCAGGCCGCGCCCTAGAGTCAACGAATCCTTGCGTTAACGGCCCGGTCAGCGTGGTTTCCGGCGGCTCAGTACCCCGTCATCTCCAGATAGCCGACGCCGGGGCGGGCTCCGTCCACGAACACCGGCCCCTCCCAGTAGGCGACGGTGAGCGCGTTCCACGCCTGCGCGTTGAGCGGGCGCGTTTCGGCCTCGAAGCTCTCCGAGGGGATCGACAGCCGCCAGCGCACCGGCGTCTCGCGCCCGGCGACCGTCTCCCAGCCGGTCGGCTCCAGCGCGGCGTCGTCGGGCGCGAGCGTGCGCGCGGCGCCGTCCGGCGCGATCCATGTGCCGGTGAAGCTGTCGCGGCCTTGGCGGTGGCGGATGCGATAGAGCATGACGCGCGCGCCGTCCTCCAGCGTCAGCGAGAACCAGTCCCAGCCGGTCTGGTCGGGGTCGAGCGGCTGGCTCGACCATTCGCGGTCTAGCCAGGCGTGGCCAGAGACCGAGCGCGCCTGGCCCTCGATCTCCAAAGAGCCCTCGGCGGCGTAGAAGGGTTGCGAGTAGTAGTAGCTCGCCTGCCCGCGCTCGGCCTTGCGGCTGAAGCCCTCGTCGCCATGCTTGATCAGCGGCCCCTCGGCGATGAGCGCGAGGTCGAAGGCGAAGCCGCGGTTCGCGGCGGTCATGCGCAGGCGCTCCAGCCCCGGGCCGGGCGCGGCGTCGGGGCGGGCGAGGCGCCAGTCGTCGATCCACGCCTCGAACGGGTCGGGCCGCACGCCCGACTGGCCGACGCCGCCGCGGGCGAAACGTTCGGCCGCGACATGGGCGGTCGCGGAGGTCGCCGCGGCGTGACCCATCCAGAGTTGCGCGCTGTCCCAGCCCTCGCCGCCGCCATCTGGCGCCAGCGCGTTGCGAAACAGCGTCCACTGCGCGCCGAAGAGCGCGCCCGAGGCGTCGCGCAGCGCGGCGGTGACGTACCACCATTCGATGCGGAAGGCGGGATGGGGCGCGTGGTCGCGCGGAAAGACGAGGCGATGACCGGAGACGACGGGCGCATAGTCGTCCGCGGCCGAGCCGAGGCCCGCGAAACCTTCCCCGCCGACGCCCTGCGCTCCTACGCCGGGCGCTCGCGCCGCGCCCGCCGAGGCGAGCAGCCCGGCGAGCGCCGCGCGTCTGGTGAAGGCGCGCCGCATGCTCAGCGCTCCTGCGCGAAGACGGCGAGCAGCCGCGCCGGCGGCGTGCGCGCGAGCTTGAGCACCGGCCCCGCCGCGGCGAGGGCGGCGACGCCGAGCGCCAGCGCCGCCAGCAGCGCCCACTGGTCGGGGTAGAGGCGCAGCGGCAGGCGCCAGCCGAAGGCCTGCACGTTCACGACCGCGACCAGCGCCCATGCGAGCGCCGCCCCCAACGGCACGGCGAGAACCGCCACCGCCGCCGCAAGCGCCATCGTGCGGCCGAACTCCAGCAGGGCGAGCCGCTTCCGGGTCACCCCCAGCGCCCAGACCGGCGCGAGCTGGGGCAGCCGCATCGCCGAGAGCGTGGCGAGGCTCGCCAGCAGCGCCACGCCCGCGACGCCGAGCGTCAGCGCGTTCAGGGCGCCGGTGACGGCGAAGGTCTGGTCGAAGAGCCCCAGCGAAAGACGCTTGACCGCCGCCTGGTCGATCGCCTCGACGCCCGCCAGAGCAGGGTCGGCGCGGATCGCGGCAAGCGCCGCGTCGATCCGCTCCGGCGCGACGCGCAGGCCGACGGCGCCGCGCTCGGCCTGCGGCAGACGCGCCATGAGCGGGTCGAGACCGACCACCATCTGCCCCTTGGGATTGCCGTAGTCAGGGTGCAGGCCGACGACGCGCAAGCGCCACGGCCCGTGGGCGCCCGGCGCGGTCACGCCGTCGCCCAGCCCGACCCGCAGCCGGCGCGCGAGCTGCTCGGAGAGCAGCGCGCCCTCGCCGGCCGCCACCGCGTCCCATGCGCCCGGCGCCTGCTCCAGCAGCGGCCAGCGCTCGCGGTAGGTCGCGTGGTCGGCCAGGCCGAGCAGCTCGACCGGCAGGCCCGCCAGCCGGACCTCCGCCGTCCGGGTCGGCAGGACGGCGGACACGCCGGGCAGGGCGGGGGCGACGGCCTCGAACGCCAGCGCGCGCGCCTCGCCCGGGGCGCGTACGTAGATCTCGGCGGCGAGGCGCTGGTCGAGCCAGCCGGTGAAGGTGTCGCGAAAGCCCGTCACCATCGAGCCGACGCCGATGTTCGTCGCCAGCGCCAGCATCAGCGCCATCAGCGCCAGCGACAGCCCGCCGAGCCCGGCGCGCGCATCCGCCCAGAGCCAGCGCGCCAGCGGCCGGCGCGCGCGGGCGGCGCCGAGCGCCAGCCCGGCGCTCAGCAGGGCTGGCGTGGCCAGCGCGGCGCCGAGCAGCAGGCAGGCGAGCATCGCGAAGGCCGCGACGAGGCCCTCGCCCGAGCGGGCGATCATCGCCGAGAGCATCAGCAGGCCGGTCGCCGCGAACGCCTGCGCGCGGATGCGCCGCTCGTGGCCGGCGAGCCAGGCGAGCGGCTGCGCCGGGGCGAGCGCCGGCAGGTTCGCGGCGCGCCAGATCCCTGCGCCCGCCGCCAGCGCGGCGCCGGCGAAGGTCATGCCCAGCCCGCTCAGCCACCAGACCGGCGCGAGAGACAGCTCGCCGCTCGCCGGCGCGCCGTAGAGGCCCCGCAGGCTCGCCGCGACGTCGGGCGCCAGCAGCGCGGCGACGAGGTAGCCGAGCGCCATCCCCGCGAGCCCGCCAGCCAGCGCGAAGCCGGCGAGCTCCGCCAGCAGCGCCAGCGCCGCCGTCCTCGCCGGAACGCCGCAGGCGCGCAGCGTCCGCAGCGTCGCGAGCCGCTGCTCGAAGGCGAGGCCCACCGCGGCGTGGGCGATGAAGAGCCCCACCACGAAGGCGAGCAGGCCGAAGGCGGTGAGGTTCAGGTGGAAGCTGTCGGTCAGCCGCGCGAGGTCTCCGTCCGGGCTCGCCTCGAGCTGCGCCAGCCTGCCGCCGGTGAGCGTCGCCAGCTCGGCGGGGTCGCGCCCGTGGCCCGCCGGCGCCACGAGCCGGGAGACCGCGCCGGGCGCGGCGAGCAGGCGCTGGGCAACGCCGATGTCGACCACCACCGTCGCCGGCGCCAGCCCGTCGCGGGCGACCGCGACGAGCGTCGCGCCGCCGGCCTCGAAGAG
>CAYGUQ010000460.1:0-3897 GCA_964352995.1 uncultured Rhodobacterales bacterium | reverse complement strand
ACGCTTCCGTCGGCGCGCGCGCGTCGAGACGGAGGCGCAGCGCGCGGCGCAGGGGCGCCCGGCGCGGCCGCGGCGCCAGCAGCGAGAACGCCTCCACGCCGAGCGCCGCCTTCGCGGCGCAGCCGAAGTTCTGCTCCGCCGCGGCGTTGAAGCCCTGCAGCAGCCCACGGTCGTCGACCGCCACGATCGCGTCGTGCGAGGCGTCGAGGGTGGCCTGCAGGCGCGCTCGGCTGCGCGCGATCTCCGCGGCGCGCCGCGCCCCGGTCGCGCGCTGGTGGTTGAGCACGGCGAGGCTGAGCCCGAGCGCGGCGATCAGCGCCAGCGCCACGCCGAACGCGGCGGTCAGGGCGTCGACGATGCGCAGCCGCCGGTCGTCGGAGAGTTTCGCGAAAAGGCCTACTCCCTGCAGCACCAGCTGGCGCGCGGCGTCCTGCGCGACGGCCGCGGCCTCGACCAGTTCGCGCGCGGAGACGCTCAGCGGGCGCTCGCTGTCGTCGACGACGCGGGCGGCGGAGTTCATGAAGTAGCTGAGGGCGGCGAGATCGCCCGAGGTGTCGGGATCGGCGCGCAGCGCCGTGAAGGCGGCGCCGCGGGCGATGGTGTCGAACCGGCTGTAGAGCAGGTCGAAGCGCCGGCGGGTCTCGGCCTCGTCCGCCTCGCCCGCCCGCAGGCGCATCAGCGCGTCGCGAAAATGCAGCAGGTCCACCTCGATCTGCGAGAGGGACCACTGGACGTTGTCGCGCGGGGCGGAGCGCAGCTCCTCGAGTTCGCCGAGCATCCGCGCGCCGAGCCAGCCGATGACGACGGCGCAGAGGCCCGCGGCGATGATGACCGCCGCGGCGCGCAGGCGCTCAGTCAAGGATCTCAAGACGGGAAAGCTGCCAGATGCTGCGGGAATAGATCACCTCGGCCCGCCATTCGGGGCCCCGGTCGAAGGGATAGAGCACCCAGAGCGGCCCGCGCTCGCGCACCGGCATCGCGGCGCCGTCGACGGTGGCCGCGATGATCGGCGTCTCGGTCTCGATCTCGTCGACCGGGATCGTCACGGCGTAGTCGTTGAGCGCGACCGCGCGCACCGTCGCGCCGGTCGCGCCCACCCTGTCGAGCACCGCGCGCAGGGTGGGGCCGGCGTAGGCGGCGGGCCCCTCGGTCCAGATCGTCGAGGTGGTGAAGCCGCCCTGGGGCAGCGCCGCGAGCATCTCGCGGTCGAATACCGCCGCGTCGCCGACATTCGTCACGGCGATCGCGCCGGTGACGGTCAGCAGCGGCTCGCCCTGCGGCGCCGGCAGCGGTTCGGCGGCGCTCAGGCCGGCGGCGGCCAGGGAGAACGCCAGAAAGGCGACGGCGCGCGGCAGGTTCATGGCTTGGCTCCCGTGGCTGCGATAGGCCGTATTTTGCTACAGTTGTCGCGTTTCCGAAACGTGGCGGAAGGACAGGCGACCTGTCCGAAAGGACAGGCGCCGCGGCGTCAGAGCAGGCCGCCCTCGCGCGCCAGCATGGCGGCGTGGGTGCGGTTGCGCGCGCCGAGCTTGCGCGAGAGCGTCTTGACGTGGAGTTTCACGGTCGATTCGTGCAGCGCGAGGCGGCGCGCGATCTCCTTGTTCGCCAGCCCCTCGCACAGGCAGCCGAGCACCTCGCGCTCGCGCGGGGTCAATCCGCCCGTGGCCTGTTCCGGCTCCGGCGCGGTCATGAAGGCGGCGGGGGCGTAGACCTCTCCGGCGGCCATGAAGCGCACGGCGTTCAGCAGTGAGCGGGCGGGAAGCGTTTTCGGCAGGAAGCCGGCCGCGCCCATGCGCAGCGCCTCCTCGGCGACCTCCCGCGGGGCGAGGCCGGACATCAGCGCCACCGGCGCGCCGCCGTTCAGCGCCAGAGCCTCGCGCAGGCCCTCCAGCCCGTCCATGCCGGGCATCCCGTAGTCGAGCAGGACGAGATCGAAGGGCCCGTCGCGTCGCAGCGTCGCCGCAGCCTGATCGAAGTCGTCGGCATGGGCCACCACGATGTCGGACTCGCGCTCCAGCATCATCGCGAGCGTGTCGCGCACGAGGCCATGGTCGTCCGCGATCAGCATACGCAACGCCAAAAAAACGTCCCCCGTCACCCGCCCGGAGCTGGGATGGTGCTGATCGAACGGGGAAAATCAACGGCGCCGAAGGACGCGCCTATCCTTTAGGACAGGTGGGCGCGCCGGATGGCCGGCTGGCGGAATGCGTCTTTTCGAGGCAAATCCGAGCTATCGGAGCGATCGTCGTCTCAGGTTTCGCAGTTTGGAGTGCGTCATGCTTGAAATCTATCTGCTCAACGAGATCAGCCGTCTGCGGGAGATCATGGCCCGCCACGGCCTGACGCGGACCGACGAGGCGCTGCAGGACGTCACGCTGTTGGCGTGTTCGGAGATCCACGAACGGCTCGGCGACGCAGGCATGCTCAAGCGCCGCGGCTGAGGCCCCCGCCATGGGGCGCAGGGCCGGCGGCGCCGTGCGCATGCGAGGCCGCGCCCCCGCGGAGAGGGGCGCGGCGCGGTGTCGCCAGGGGCGGCCGGCTCAGAAGAAGCCGAGCTTGTTGGGGTTGTAGCTCATCAGGATGTTCTTGGTCTGCTGGTAGTGGTCGAGCATCATCTTGTGGTTCTCGCGCCCGATGCCCGACTGCTTGTAGCCGCCGAAGGCGGCATGGGCGGGGTAGGCGTGGTAGTTGTTGACCCACACCCGGCCGGCCTCGACGGCGCGGCCGAAGCGGTAGCAGGTGTTGGCGTCGCGCGACCACACGCCGGCCCCGAGCCCGTACATGGTGTCGTTTGCGATCGCGAGCGCCTCGGCCTCGTCCTTGAAGGTCGTGACCGAGACGACCGGACCGAAGATCTCCTCCTGGAAGACGCGCATCCGGTTGTGGCCCTTGAGGATCGTCGGCTGCACGTAGAAGCCGCCGGCGAGCTCGCCGTCGAACCGGGCCGCGGCGCCGCCGGTCAGCACCTGGGCGCCCTCCTCCACGCCGATCTGCAGGTAGGACAGGATCTTGTCCTGCTGCTCGCGGCTGGCCTGGGCGCCGACCATGGTGTCGGGCAGGCGCGGGTCGCCCTGCCTGATCGCCTTCACGCGGGCGATGGCGCGCTCGATGAAGGCCTCGTAGATGTCCTCGTGGATCAGCGCCCGGCTGGGGCAGGTGCAGACCTCGCCCTGGTTGAACGCGAACAGCACGAAGCCCTCGACGGCCTTGTCGAGGAAGGCGTCGTCCTCGCGCATCACGTCCTTGAAGAAGATGTTGGGCGACTTGCCGCCGAGCTCCAGCGTCACCGGGATCAGGTTGACCGTGGCGGCCTCCATGATCTTGCGGCCGGTGGCGGTGGAGCCGGTGAAGGCGATCTTGGCGATGCGCGGGCTGCGCGCGAGCGGCCCGCCGACCTCGGCGCCGTAGCCGTTGACGATGTTGAGCACGCCCGGCGGCAGCAGGTCGCCGATGATCTCCGCCAGCACCATGATCGCGGCCGGCGTCTGCTCGGCGGGCTTCATCACGACGCAGTTGCCCGCCGCGATGGCCGGCGCGAGCTTCCACGCCGCCATCAGGATCGAGAAGTTCCACGGGATGATCTGGCCGACGACGCCGAGCGGCTCATGGAAGTGATACGCCACGGTGTCGTGGTCGATCTCCGACATCGACCCTTCCTGGCCGCGCAGGACGCCCGCGAAGTAGCGGAAATGGTCGATGGAGAGCGGGATGTCGGCGGCGGTCGTCTCGCGGATCGGCTTGCCGTTGTCCCAGGTCTCGGCGCGGGCGAGCAGGTCGAGGTTCGCCTCCATCGCGTCGGCGACCTTGAGCAGAAGGCGCGACCGCTCCGCCGCCGAGGTGCGGCCCCAGCCCTCCTTCGCGGCGTGGGCGGCGTCCAGCGCCAGCTCCCCGTCAGCG
>CAYGUQ010000459.1:0-3901 GCA_964352995.1 uncultured Rhodobacterales bacterium | reverse complement strand
CGGCGGCGCCGTCCAGCACCAGCCCCATGCCGACGCCGGGGCCGACCAGCAGCAGCGCAAGATCGGTCGGCGCGCCGGACCGCCGGGCCCCGCCGCGCAGGAACGCCTCGGCGACCATGGCCGCGTCGTTCATCACCGCGACGCGGCCGCCGCAGCGCGCGGCGAGCGGGCCGGCGAAGTCCACCCCGCGGGCGTCGATGATCGGGGACCAGACGACGCGCCGCGCCTCGGCGTCGGCGACGCCCTGCCAGGCGATGGTGAGCGCAGCCAGCGCCGGGGCGCCGCTGCGCAGGGCGCCGGCGCGCGCGGCGTCGATCTCGGCGGCGAGCGCGGCGAAGAGCGCGGCCGGTCCCGCGTCGCGGGGCAGCGCGCCGCGCCAGCTCCGGCCTATGGCGTCGCCGGCGTAGTCGACGACCACGGTGTCGACGGCCCGATTCGACACGACGATGGCCGCGGCGGTGGCCCGCGCGGGGTTCAGCCCCAGCGGCGCCTGCGGACGGCCCCGGCCGCCCTGCGCCTCGGCCGCGACCGGCGCGAGGACGCCCTCCTCGAGCAGCGCGCCGCCGATGGCGGAGACCGTCGCCGCGCTCAGCCCGGTCGCCGCCGCAAGCGCGGTGCGCGAACGCGGCCCGTCCTCGCGCAGCGCCGAGATCAGCGCCGCGCGGTTGCGCAGGCGCACGTCGTCGCTCCGCGCCGCCCTGCCGCCGCCTCGTCTCACGCAGCCTCCCATGGCTCTCTCGGCGCCCCGACGGTTCCTTTCGCGGACCGGGCGCGTTCGTTGTTAAAACATGTTGACGGAGGCCCGCGCCGGTGTCACTCATTTTCTTCGAGGCCCAAAATAAATGGGCTCGCCGTCCGGCGCGCCACATGCGCCGCCAATGTCGCGCCCCGAACGGGCGCAGGGGAGGAGACGACATGACACGCAAGCTTTGGGCGGGCGCCGCGGCGTGCGCGATGACCGCGGCGCTGGCCGCCGGCCAGGCCTCGGCGCTGGTGATCGGCGTCAGCTGGTCGAACTTCCAGGAGGAGCGCTGGAAGACCGACGAGGCGGCGATCGTCGCCAAGCTCGCCGAGATGGGCCACGACTACATCTCCGCCGACGCGCAGTCCTCCGCCGCCAAGCAGCTCACCGACGTCGAGAGCCTGATCGCGCAGGGCGCCGACGCGCTCATCATCCTCGCGCAGGACAGCGACGCCATCGGCCCCGCCGTGCAGCGCGCCGCCGACGAGGGCATCCCCGTGGTCGGCTACGACCGCCTGATCGAGAACCCGGACGCCTTCTACATCACCTTCGACAACAAGGAGGTCGGGCGGATGCAGGCCCGCGCCGTGTTCGAAGCGCAGCCGACCGGGAACTACGTGTTCATCAAGGGCTCCGCCGCCGACCCGAACGCCGACTTCCTGCACTCCGGCCAGATCGAGGTGTTGAAGGAGGCGCTCGACAGCGGCGCGATCAAGAACGTCGGCGAGGCCTACACCGACGGCTGGCTGCCCGCCAACGCCCAGCGGAACATGGAGCAGTTCCTGACCGCCAACAACAACGAGGTCGACGCCGTCGTCGCCTCCAACGACGGCACCGCCGGCGGCGCCATCGCCGCGCTCGCCTCGCAGGGCATGGCGGGCTCCGTGCCGGTCTCGGGCCAGGACGGCGACCACGCCGCGCTGAACCGCATCGCGCTCGGCCAGCAGACGGTCAGCGTCTGGAAGGACTCCCGCGAGCTCGGCGCGCGGGCCGCGGAGATCGCCGCCCTGATGGCCGAGGGCACGGCGATGGCCGACGTCCCCGGCGCGCAGAGCTTCGACGGCGGGCCCAAGGGCGTCGCGATGACCTCGGTGTTCCTCGCGCCGATCCCGATCACGCGCGACAACCTCGACGTGGTGATCGACGCCGGCTGGGTTACCAAGGACGTCGTCTGCCAGGGTGTGACCGCCGGCGCCGTCGCCGCCTGCGACTGACCCGCCGAAGCCGGAGCGCGGGTTGGCCGCGCTCCGGTCCTTCGCACGCGTCCGCCCCGCCCGCCCCGCGCGCGCCGGCCCCGCCAGCGCCGCAGGCCTCGGCGGCGACGCGCAGCCTTTTCCTCATGCCGGAGGCCCGACCATGGCCGACGCCGCATCGCCCGCGCGCGCCCCGTCGCCGCTGACCCTCAACGGCTTCCTGCGCGCGACCGAGATCGACACCCGCATGCTCGGGATGCTCGGCGCGCTCGCCGTCATCTGGATCGGCTTCCACGTCGCCTCGGGCGGCACGTTCCTGACGCCGCGCAACCTGTGGAACCTCTCGGTGCAGTCGGCCTCCATCTCGGTGATGGCGACGGGCATGGTGCTGATCATCGTCACCCGCAACATCGACCTCTCGGTCGGCTCGATGCTCGGCTTCATCGGCATGACGATGGCGGTGATGCAGGCGGAGTGGCTGCCGGCGATCTGGGGCTACGACCATCCGCTGACCTGGATCGTCGCGCTGGCCTTCGGCGTCGGCGTCGGCGTCGCCATCGGCGCGCTGCACGGCTGGGTGATCGCCTATCTCGGCGTGCCGGCCTTCATCGTGACGCTCGGCGGCCTGCTCGCCTGGCGCGGCGGGGCGTGGTGGGTGACGTCGGGCCGCACCGTGGCGCCGATGGACGGAAACTTCGCGCTGATCGGCGGCGGCGTGCAGGGCTCGATCGGCGCGACGGCGAGCTGGGCCATCGCGCTGGCCGCCTGCGCCGCCATCCTCGCCGGCCTGTGGTTCGGGCGGCTGAGGCGGCGCAGCTTCGGCTTTCCGCTGCGGCCGCTCTGGGCGGAGGGCGTGCTCGGCCTGCTCGGCTGCGGCGCGGTGCTCGCGGCGGTGGCGGTGTTCAACGCCTATCCGTGGCCGAGCCGCGTCGCCGAGCGCTGGGCCGAGGCGAACGGGACGGTGGTGCCCGAGGGCGGTTTCTCCCACGGCCTCGCCGTGCCGGTGCTGATCGCGCTGGCGGTGGGCGTGGCCATGACCTTCCTCGCCACCCGCACCCGCTTCGGCCGCTACGTCTTCGCCATCGGCGGCAACCCGGAGGCGGCCGAGCTCGCCGGCGTGGACGTGCGCTGGGTGAAGATGAAGGTCTTCATGCTGATGGGCGGGCTGGTGGCGCTGGGGGCGGCGATCTCGACCGCCCGGCTCAACGCCGCCACCAACGCGCAGGGGCAGCTCGACGAGCTCTACGTCATCGCGGCCGCGGTGATCGGCGGCACGTCGCTCGCCGGCGGCGCCGGCACCATCGCCGGCGCCATGATCGGCGCGGTGGTCATGCAGTCGCTGCAGTCGGGCATGGTGCTGATGGGGCTCGACACGCCGCTGCAGAACATCGTCGTGGGGCTGGTGCTGGTCGTCGCGGTCTGGGTCGACACGATGTATCGGGGGAGGAAGGCATGAGCAGCGACGCGAACGCGACCCCGCTGGTGGAGATGCGCGACATCTCAATCGCCTTCGGCGGCGTCAAGGCGGTGGACGGGGTGAGCGTGGACCTGCGCGCCGGCGAGGTCGTGGCGCTGCTCGGCCACAACGGCGCCGGCAAGTCGACGCTGATCAAGATCCTCTCCGGCGCCTACCCGCGCGACAGCGGCGAGATCCTCGTCAACGGCCGGCCCGCCGAAATCGACAACCCGCGCGACGCCAAGAAATACGGCATCGAGACGATCTACCAGTCGCTCGCGCTGGCCGACAACGTCGACGCCGCCGCCAACCTCTTCCTCGGCCGCGAGCTGACGACGCGCTGGGGGACGCTCGACGACGCCGCGATGGAGGCCGCCTGCCGCGAGGTGATGGGCCGGCTCAACCCCAACTTCACGCGGTTCAAGGAGCCGGTGAAGGCGCTCTCCGGCGGTCAGCGCCAGTCGGTCGCCATCGCCCGCGCGATCCACTTCAACGCGCGCATCCTGATCA
>CAYGUQ010000458.1:0-3901 GCA_964352995.1 uncultured Rhodobacterales bacterium | reverse complement strand
CGAACGCGGTGTTGATCAACATCGGCCAGATCGAGCAGATGAAGATCACGAAGATCGCCGACGCCTGGCTGTCCTGGATCACGAACAGCGCCAGCGGCATCCACGCGAGCGGCGAGATCGGCCGCAGCACCTGGATGAAGGGGTCGAGCGCCCGATACATCAGCGGCGACATGCCGATGAGGAAGCCCAGCGGAATGGCGATGGCCGCGGCGAGGAAGTAGCCCGTCAGCACCCGGTAGAGCGAATAGCCGATCTGGATGCCGATGCCCTTGTCGTTCGGGCCGGCGTCGTAGAACGGGTCCGACAGTTCCTCATAGGCCTTTGCGAAGATCTGGCTGGGCGGCGGCACGCCGGCCTTGGGCGCCGCGCCGCCCATGAGGATCTCGTATTCGGTCAGCTCGCCGGCGGCCTTCTGGGCCGGGATCGAGACCTCCCAGACCAGAAGCGCCGCGGCCAGCAGCGCGACGCTCAGCAGCGCCGCGCGCAGGCGCAGGGGCAGGGCCATCGCCTCAGCTCCGGCCGATGGCGAAGGACGAAAGATAGGCGTCGGGCGTCGCCGGATCGAAGGTCTTGCCCATGATGACGTGGGACTTGTAGGTCTCCGCCGGCGGCTCGTAGCCGAGGTCGCGCATCACCTTGGCGCAGTCGGCGGCGAGATACACCCGCTCGGCGACGCCCTTCCAGTCCACGTCGCCCTCGATGTAGCCCCAGCGCTTCATCTGGGTGAGGATCCAGACGCCCATCGAGTGCCAGGGGAACGGGTCGAAGTCGATCCGGTCGGGCACGTTCTGGACATTGCCGAGGCCGTCCGCGAAGCGGCCCGTCAGCACCTGCTGAACCACCGGCACCGGCTGGTTGAGGTAGTTGGTCGGCGAGATGGCCTCGGCGATCTCGATGCGGTTCTCCGGCTTGGCGGCGTACTGCGTGGCGTCGACGATGGACTTCAGCAGCGCGCCGTAGGTGTTGGGCAGTTCGGTCGCGAAGCGCTGCGAGCAGGCGAAGGCGCAGCAGGGGTGGCCTTCCCAGATGTCCTTGGTGAGGATGTGGATGAAGCCGATCCCCTCCCACACCGCGCGCTGGTTGAACGGGTCGGGCGAGAGGTAGCCGTCGAGGTTGCCGGCGGAGAGGTTGGCGACCATCTCGGGCGGCGGCACGACGCGGATCTGGATGTCCTGATCGGGGTCGAGCCCGTGTTCGGCCACGTAGTAGCGCAGCAGGAAGTTGTGCATCGAATACTCGAACGGCACGCCGAACTTGAAGCCCTTCCACTGCTTGGGGTCGCGCTTGTCGAGGTGGTCGTTGTGCAGGACGATGGCCTGACCGTTGATGTTCTCCACGGCGGGCATGATGTAGGGCTCTGCCGTAGAGCCGGCGCCGAGCGTCATCGCCAGCGGCATCGGCGTGAGCATGTGGCTCGCGTCGTACTCGCCGTTCAGCGACTTGTCGCGCGCCACGGCCCAGCCGGCGGTCTTGATGACCTGGGCGTTGAGCCCGTGCTTCTCGTAGAAGCCCAGCGGCTGCGCCATGATGATCGGCGTCGCGCAGGTGATCGGCACGAAGCCGATGTTGAGATCGGTCTTCTCCGGCGGGCCGAGGTCGTCGAGGATGGCGGCCTTGACCTTCTCCAGCGGCAGCACGGAGGCGAGCGCCGCCGCCAGCGTCCCGCCGCCGAGCATCGAGGCGAAACTGCGGCGGCTCATCTCGTTCCCGCCGAACACCGAGCGCACCACCGCGCTCTCGACCGCGCGCGACAGCATCGCCTCGCTGTCCATCGCCGCCGGGCCGACGCCGTCGCCGCCGCCGCAGGAGGCGCAGCCGCAGCTCGCGCCGTGGGCGAGGTTGGCGTTCGGATCGAAGGGGTCGCCGAGGCTCTTGACGCTCATGTCGCTCTCCTGTCGGTGCGCGCCGCTGCGGACGCGGGTTTTGCGACGAAGGTAGCAAGCGCCGTGCCAGATCGGCGTCAGGGTGAGAAACCCTTGCGCCGCCTTGCGAAGCCGTCGCGGCTTGACGGCGCGCGGAATTGCGCATTTGCATGAATTACGCATATGCGGAGGGACATCATGCAAATGCGCAATCCGGTCGTGCTGGACCACGACGAGACCGAACGTTTCCTGCTGAAACTGGTCGCGGCGCAGGCCGGACCGGCGCTGGTCGTCGACCCGTCGACGGACCGCGTGCGCGCCGCCAACGCGCCCGCCGCCGCGCTCTACGGCCATGACGCGCTGGAGGGTCTGCGCTTCTCGCGCCTGCACCCGGAATGCCTCCCGGATCTCATCGTCTTCGCCGAGGAGGTCGCCGAGCGCGGCGCCGCCTGGACGCGCGCGCTCAAGGGCCGGCGGTTGGACGGCGGCGCGCTGGCGCTCGAGGTCGAGGGGCGGGCCATCGAGACGCCCTTGGGGATGCTCCTCGCGCTCGCCTGCCGCGACGTGGAGGACGCCCGCCGCCGCGACGCCGCGGAGGACGCCGAGCGTTACGCCCGCGGCGGCCTGCTGGAATGGCGGCGCGCCGAACGGCTGTTTCGAGAGGCGGAGCGCGTCAGCCAGCTGATCCTCGCCGCCGCCGGCGAGGGCGTCTACGGTGTCGACGTCGAGGGGCTGACCACCTTCGCCAACCCCGCCGCCGAGCGGATGCTGGGGTGGAGCGCGGAGGATCTTATCGGGCGCAACATCCACGATCTGATCCATCACACTCACGCCGACGGATCGCGCTACCACGCCGAAGAATGCCCTATTTACAACGCTTTCCGCTTCGCGAAGGTCAACCGCGTCGAGGACGAGCTGTTCTGGCGCAAGGACGGGCGGCCGATCCGCGTCGAGTATACCTCCACGCCGATCATCGACCATGGCGCGGTGCAGGGCGCGGTGATCGTCTTTCGCGACATCACCGATCGCAAGGCCAACGAGCAGGCCCTGCGCGAGAACGAGCGCGCCCTGCGCGAGGCGCTGGCGGAGGTCGACCGCCTCAAGGAGCGGCTGGAGATGGAGAACGCCTATCTCCAGGAGGAGATCCGCGAGCGCGGCGCCCATGCCGGCATCATCGGCCGCTCCGCCGCCACCCAGCGGCTGCTGGAGCAGATCGCGCTGGTCGGCCCCACCGACGCCAACGTGCTGATCACCGGCGAGAGCGGCTCGGGCAAGGAGCTGGTGGCGGAGGCGGTCCACCGCGAGAGCCGCCGCGCCGACCGCCCGCTGATCCGCGTCAACTGCGCCGCGATCCCGCGCGAACTGTTCGAGAGCGAGTTCTTCGGTCACGCCAAGGGCGCCTTCACAGGCGCCCTTCGGGAGCGGGTCGGGCGCTTCGAACTGGCCGACGGCGGCACGCTGTTTCTCGACGAGATCGGCGAAATCCCTCTGGAATTGCAGGGAAAACTGCTGCGCGTGCTGCAGGAGCGCAGCTTCGAGCGGGTCGGCGACGAGCGCACGCGGGCGGTGGACGTGCGGGTGATCGCCGCCACCAACCGCGACCTCGCCGCGGAGGCCCGCGCCGGGCGCTTCCGCGAGGACCTCTATTTCCGGCTCAACGTGTTTCCCATCGCCTGCGCGCCGCTGCGCGACCGGCCGGAGGACGTGCCGCTGCTGGCGGAGCACTTCCTGCGCCAGTCCTGCGCGCGGCTCGGGGTGGCGCGGCCGACGCTGACGCGCGCGGCGGTGGCGCAGCTTGAGGCCTACGACTGGCCGGGCAACGCGCGCGAACTGCAGAACGTGGTGGAGCGCGCGACGATCCTGGCGCGCGGCGGCAAGCTCGCCTTCGACGGCCTGCGCCCGGCTCCAGCGACGTCGGCCCCGCCGCCGCCCGACGCCGCCGCGCCGCTGCTGACGGAGGCGGAGACGCGCCGCGTCGCCGACGCGGCCGTGTCGGCGGCGTTGGCGCGGGCCGGCGGCAAGGTCTCCGGCCCAGACGG
>CAYGUQ010000457.1:3716-3906 GCA_964352995.1 uncultured Rhodobacterales bacterium | reverse complement strand
GCCCCGCGCCAGCCGATCTCGGCCTCCATCCAAGCGCTCGCCGGCCAGCAGACCGTCGAGGCGAAGCCCGCGATCAGCGCGACGCCGGTGATCGGCCCGCGCGCCTCCTTCCCGAACGCCGCCGCCAGCGCCGCGAACGCCGCCTCGTAGAGGCCCGTCGCCATCCCCAGCCCCATCGCCAGCCAGGCGG
>CAYGUQ010000457.1:0-3706 GCA_964352995.1 uncultured Rhodobacterales bacterium | reverse complement strand
CTTCGCCGCCTGGCTGGCGATGGGGCTGGGGATGGCGCCGGGCCTCTACGCCAGCGCCAGCCCGACCAGCCCGGCGGCGAAGAGCAGGTTGGAGGCCGTGAGCGCCGGCCTGCCGCCGCGCCGGTCGATCCAGCGCCCGACCGCCGGACCCAGCGCCGCGGTGAGCAGCAGCGCGACGGAGAAGGCGGCGAAGACGGTCGGCGTCGCGACGCCGAGGTCGCGCGCCATGGGCTCGGCGAGGATCGCCGGCAGGTAGTAGCTGGCGCCCCAGGCGAGCGTCTGCGTCAGTCCGAGGCCGAAGGCGGCGCGGCGGCGCGCGGCGGCCGCCGCGCTCATCGCGCTCCGCTTTCCGTCGCCGACAGGGACGGGCCGACGCGCCGCATGACGCCCCAACTCGCCAGCATCGTCGCGAAACCCTGCCGGATCATCGCGTTCTTCCCCCTCAAACGCGCCGAAGCGTCAGCTGGCGCGGCCGCCTGCGATTGCCGCCCGGCGCCCTGAGCCTTACAGTGACGCGCGGGCGTGAGACAGCCCGGATGGAGGCGCAGGCTTGAGCGAGAACGACGACAACGGCGCAGGGTCGCCGCCGCCGGGAGACGACGCGCCAGCCCCCGCCGGCGCCCCCCGCGGCCCCTCGATCTCCATCGAGGACGAGATGCGCCGCAGCTACCTCGACTACGCCATGAGCGTGGTCGTCAGCCGCGCCATCCCCGACCTGCGCGACGGCCTGAAGCCCGTGCATCGCCGCATCCTGTTCTCGATGCACCAGAACGGCTTCACCCACGACAAGCCCTACCGCAAGTCCGCCCGCGTCGTCGGCGACGTCATCGGTAAATACCATCCCCACGGCGACCAGTCGGTCTACGACGCGCTGGTGCGCATGGCGCAGGACTTCTCGATGCGCCTGCCGCTGCTCGACGGCCAGGGCAATTTCGGCTCGATGGACGCCGACCCCCCGGCGGCGATGCGCTACACCGAGGTGCGCATGGCGCGCTCGGCCTCGTTCCTGCTGGCCGACCTCGACAAGGAGACGGTGGACTTCCAGCCCAACTACGACGGGCAGGACCGCGAGCCGACCGTGCTGCCCTCGCGCTTCCCGAACCTGCTGGTGAACGGCGCCGGCGGCATCGCCGTGGGCATGGCCACCAACATCCCGCCGCACAATCTCGGCGAGGTGATCGACGCCTGCCTCGCCCTGATCGACAACCCCGACCTCAGCTCCGCGGAGCTGATGCAGTACGTGCCGGCGCCCGACTTCCCGACCGGCGCGCTGATCCTCGGGCGTTCCGGCGCGCGCTCGGCCTATCTCACCGGGCGCGGATCGGTGATCATGCGCGCGAGGACCAAGGTCGAGGAGCTGCGCAAGGACCGCTACGCCATCATCATCGAGGAGACGCCGTTCCAGGTGAACAAGGCGACGCTCGTCGAGAAGATCGCGGAACTTGCGCGCGACAAGAAGATCGAGGGCATCGCCCATGTGCAGGACGAGAGCGACCGCTTCGGCGTGCGCGTCGTCATCGAACTCAAGCGCGACGCGACGCCCGACGTCGTGCTGAACCAGCTCTACCGCTTCACGCCGATGCAGACCTCCTTCGGCTGCAACATGCTGGCGCTGAACGGCGGTCGGCCGGAGCAGATGGAGCTGAGCCGGATGCTCTCGGCCTTCCTGCGCTTCCGCGAGGAGGCGGTGGCCCGGCGCACGGCGTTCGAACTGCGCAAGGCGCGCGAGCGGGCGCATGTGTTGTGCGGCCTCGCCGTGGCGGTGGAGAACGTCGACGAGGTGGTCGCCACCATCCGCGCCTCCGCCGACGCCGCCGAGGCGCGCGCCAAGCTGATGGAGCGCCGCTGGCCGGCCCGCGCCATCGCAGCCTATCTGGAGCTGATCGACGATCCGCTGCACCGGCTGAACGAGGACGGCACCTACAACCTCTCCGAAGCGCAGGCGCGCGCGATCCTGGAGCTGCGCCTGCAGCGCCTCACCGCGCTTGGCGTCAAGGAGGTCACCGACGAGCTTGAGGAGCTGGCGGCGAAGATCGCCGACTACCTCGACATCCTGCGCTCCCGCCCGCGCATCATGCAGATCATCTCCGACGAGCTGACAGAGGTGAAGACGCTCTTCGGCACGCCGCGCAAGACCGAGATCGTGGAGTTCGACGGCGACCTCGACGACGAGGACCTGATCGAGCGCGAGGACATGGTCGTCACCGTCACCCATGGCGGCTACGTCAAGCGCACGCCGCTGGCGGAGTACCGGGCGCAGGCGCGCGGCGGCAAGGGCCTCGGCGGCATGACGATGAAGGAGGAGGACTTCGTCACAACCCTCTTCGTCGCCAACACCCACACGCCGATCCTGTTCTTCACCACCGACGGCATGGTCTACCAGCTAAAGACCTGGCGGCTGCCGATCGGCGGGCGCACGACGCGGGGCCGCCCGCTCGTCAACGTGCTGCCCGTGGCGCCCGGCGTCGGCATCGCTTCGGTCACGCCGGTCGACAAGCCCGAGGACGAGTGGGACAAGCTGCAGATCGTCTTCGCGACCTCCAAGGGCGGCGTGCGGCGCAACCTGCTCAGCGACTTCACCAACGTGAAGCGCAACGGCAAGATCGCGATGAAGTTCGAAGGCGAGGACGCCGAGACCCGCCTGATCGGCGCGCGCATCTGCGACGAGAACCATGACGTGCTGCTCTCCACCGCGCAGGGCCGCGCCATCCGCTTCCGCGTGACCGACGTGCGCGTGTTCGCGGGCCGCGACAGCACGGGCGTGCGCGGCGTGCGCCTGTCCGGCGACGACGAAGTGGTGTCGATGGCCGTGATCCGCCACTTCGAGGCGACGGCCGAGGAGCGTCAGGCCTATCTCAAGATGCGCCGCGCCGTGTCCGGCGAGGGCGAGGAGGAGGACGCCGCCATCGAGGCCGACGTCGAGGGCGAGGAGGCCGTCGCCGACATCGCGCTCAGCCAGGCGCGCTACGCGGAGATGAGCGCGGCGGAGGACGTGATCCTCACCGTCACCAGCAAGGGCCTCGGCAAGCGCACCTCCAGCCACGAGTTCCCGCTGCGCGGCCGCGGCGGCATGGGCGTCGCGGCGGCCAACCTCAGCCCCCGCGCCAGCGACCCCGACCGCGCCGACGCGCGCGTCGTGGCCGCCTGGCCCTGCGGCGAGGACGACCAGATCATGCTGGTGACCGACGCCGGCCAGTCGATCCGGTGCCCTGTCTCCGACGTCTCGATGAGCAGCCGCGCCGCGCGCGGCGTGCGGGTGCTCAACACCGCGCCCGGCGAGCGCGTGGTCAGCGTCGCGCTCATCGTCGACGAGGGCGGGGAGTAGCGGATCGGCGCGCATCCCGGCGGCGGCGGCATGTTTCCGCCGCCGCGAGTTTTCTGCTAAGCTCGCGTTTCGCGTGTAGTATTGGAGCCCGGCATGCCGTTCACGCTCAGACCAGTGCCAAGCGGCGCTCTGGAGGTCGGCGTCGCGTTCGGCGATCTGACATATCAGGACATCATCGACGGTTTCGACGATGCGATCGTCTCAGGCCGCTATCGACCCGGGATGGACACGGTCAACGTGTTCCTGCCCGACACCCGCGGCCAGTCCATGAGCTTTCATGCGATGCTGAGGCTGCAGGAGCGCGTGCGCGCGGCTGAGCTGGCCGGGCGCGACATGCTCTCGTTCCGCGCCGCGGTCGTCGCGAACAATGCCCGCACGCGC
>CAYGUQ010000456.1:0-3917 GCA_964352995.1 uncultured Rhodobacterales bacterium | reverse complement strand
CGGGCGCTCGGCGTGCCGGTGATCGAGCACTGGTGGCAGACCGAGACGGGCTGGGCCATCGCGGCGAATCCCGTCGGCGTGGAGCTTCTGCCGGTCAAGCACGGCTCGCCCGCCGTGCCGATGCCGGGCTACGACGTCGCGATCCTCGACGAGACGGGGGCGCCGGCGCCGGTGGGGACGCTCGGCTCGATCGCGATCCGCCTGCCGCTGCCGCCGGGCTGCCTGCCGACGCTGTGGAACGCCGACGAGCGCTATCGCAAGAGTTATCTCTCAACGTTTCCAGGCTACTACGAGACCGGTGACGCCGGCATGCTGGATGAGGACGGCTATGTCTACGTCATGGCCCGCACCGACGACGTGATCAACGTCGCGGGCCACCGCCTGAGCACGGGCGCCATGGAGGAGGTTCTGGCGAGTCACCCCGACGTGGCGGAATGCGCCGTGATCGGCGCGGCGGACGCGCTCAAGGGCCAGCAACCTGTGGGATTCTTGTGCCTTAACGCCGGCTGCAACCGCCCTCATGACGCCATCGCGGCGGAGTGCGTGGCGCTGGTGCGCGAACGCATCGGCCCCGTCGCGGCCTTCAAGACCGCCATCGTCGTGGCGCGCCTGCCGAAAACCCGTTCCGGCAAGGTGTTGCGGGGCGTGATGGCGCGCATCGCCGACGGCGCCGAGCCGCGCGCACCCGCCACGATCGACGACCCCGCGGTCCTCGACGAGATCGGCGTCGCCCTGGGGCGCGTGGGATTGGGGGAAATGGCGTGAGCGTGCGCAAGTGGGGCGTTCAACCTGCAATATTCTCGCTTCATTAACCCGCGCCATTTTATGTGGTTTCCATCACGTCGCTGATGGAGCGTCGGTGGTCGTCGGAAGGGACCGAAGTGTCGGGACACCGGATCACATGGCTCGAAGAGCCTCATGTTGACGGGGCGCGTCTGGGCGCTGAGAATTACGGGCTCTTTGTGCTCCGGGGGTGGGGATGGCGGTGATGACGTCGGGCAAGAACAAGGCGTCTGGCGCTGGCGTCGGATGGCTCCGCGACAAGCGCGTCCTTCTCGCCGAGGACAACATCACCAATCAGATGGTCGCCACCCAGATGCTGGACGCGCTGGGAGCCAAGGTCGACGTCGCCAATGACGGGGCCGAGGCGCTGGAGATGATCGCGGCGGCGCCGTACGACCTGTTCCTGATCGACATCGAGATGCCGCGCGTCTCCGGCCTCGACGTCATCCGGTCGATCCGCAACTCGACGGCGCCGCTGTGCGACACGCCGGTCATCGCCGTCACCGCCTACGCCCTGCGCGAGCATCGCGAGAAGATCACCGAGGCCGGGGCCGACGGGCTGATCCCCAAGCCCCTGCTCGGGATCGAGCAGTTCGGCCGCGACATCGTCAATCTCGCCGACCGCGGCGGGCCGGGCGTCGGCCGCGGAGCCCCGGCGGCGCCGCAGCGCGCCGAGCACGCCGACGGGACCGGCGGCGCCGTCGTCTCGATGGAGATCTACGGCCAGCTCAAGGACGCGATCGGGGAAGACGCCATGGCCGACCTGCTCGGCAAGATCGACGGCGACCTCGCGGCGGCCCATGACCGTCTCAGCATCGGCGTCTCCGACGGCAGCCGCGACGAGATCGCCGCGGCCTCGCACGTCCTGATCTCGGTCGCCGGGGCGATCGGCGCGACCTCGTTGCAGGTGCTTTCGCAGAAGGTCTCCGGCATCGCGTCGGGCCGCGGCTCGGGCGACCTCATGCCGCTCGCCAGACAGGCGGTCAGCCAGATCGGGGCGGTGCGGGAGTTCGTGAAGGCGCAGCTCGAGGGCTTCGGCCGCTAAGCCGGCCATGGGAGACATGCAGGGCGCAGCGGGCGTCGGGCCGATCCTCCTCGTCGAGGACACCCCGTCGCTCTCCGCCTACTACGCCGCCCTCCTGAGAAAGGCCGGCAGAGAGGTGCATTGCGCCATGACCGCCGCTGAGGCGGTCGCCCGGCATGCCGAACACCGCCACCGCGTCGTGCTGCTGGACCTCATGCTGCCGGACGGCGACGGTCTCGACGTGCTGCGCGAGCTCCGCGCCGCAGACCCGGACGTCGCCGCCATCGTCATCACCGCGAACGGCTCGATCAACCGCGCGGTCGCCGCCATGCGCGGCGGCGCGCACGACTTCCTCGTGAAGCCCTTCGACGAGGCGCGGCTGCTGCGTTCGGTCGAGGCGGCGGTCGCCACGGCCCGCGCCCCGTCAGGCCCCAGGGTCGCGGAGACGCGCCCGGGTCTGGCCGGCTTCATCGGCTCCTCCGAGGGGATGCGCGACATTCAGGAGACGGTGCGCGACGTCGCCCGCTCCACCGCCACCGTCTTCATCACCGGCGAGAGCGGCACCGGCAAGGAGGTCTGCGCGCAGGCGATCCATTCCGAGTCGCCGCGCCGCGACGCCGCCTTCGTGCCGCTGAACTGCGGCGCGATCCCGCGCGACCTGCTCGAATCAGAGGTGTTCGGCCACCTCAAGGGCTCCTTCACCGGCGCCATCGCCGACAAGCTCGGGGCGGCGCAGGCGGCGGACGGCGGCACGCTCTTTCTCGACGAGGTCTGCGAGATGGAGCCCAATCTCCAGACCAAGCTCCTGCGCTTCCTGCAGAGCGGCACGATCCAGCCGGTGGGCTCGGCGACGGCGCGCAAGGTCGACGTGCGCATCGTCTGCGCCACAAACCGAGACCCGCAGGCGGAGGTGGCCGCGGGGCGCTTCCGTTCGGACCTGTTCTACCGCCTGTTCGTCGTGCCGGTCCACCTGCCGCCGCTGCGCGAGCGCGGGCGCGACGTCGTCGAGATCGGCGAGGCCCTCCTGGCGCGCTACGCCGGCGAGGAGGGCAAGGCGTTCCGCAGGCTGTCGCCTGAGGTGGAGGCCGCGTTCCTCGGCTACGGCTGGCCCGGCAACATCCGCGAGCTCCAGAACGTGCTGCGCAACATCGCCGTGCTGCGCGACGGCGACGCGGTGACGCTGTCGATGCTGCCGGACAGAATCGCCGAGGGCGCGGTGTCCCGCTCCCGCCTCGGCGACGCGCAGGACAAGCCTGCGACCGCCGCGCCGCCCGCGGCGTCGGACGGGACGCCGCCGCTGCGGGATCGGCTGCGGCCGCTTGTCGGCGCCGCGCTCGCCCAGGTGGAGCGCGAGTTCATCGAGGCGACGATCGAGGCCTGCGAGGGGTCGATCCCGCGCGCGGCGCGGATTCTGGAGGTCAGCCCGTCCACCCTCTACCGCAAGCGCGAAGGCTGGACGAAGGGCTGACGCGCCCGGCTCCGGGGCGAGGCCAGAGCCTTGACAGCGCCGGCCCAAGCGGCCAGCACCATGCTGCATCCCCAAAGGCGCGGAGATCCGACCATGGCCGACACGCAAGCCGCGATGGCGCTCGCCGACCCGCTGTCGCGCAACGCCGCGGCGCTGGACTTCCTCTCGCGCCGCCGGTCCCGCCCGGCCAAGACGCTGGGGACGCGCGGGCCGGACCGCGCCGAACTCTCGATGCTGCTGACGCTCGCCGCCCGCGCGCCGGACCACGGCAAGCTCGAGCCGTGGCGCTTCGTGGCGCTGGAGCGGCCCGCGATGGCGCGCATCGCGACGATCGCGGGCGCCCGCGCCGCCGCGCTCGGGCAGGACGCGGTCTCCGTCGACAAGGCCGTCGCCGCCTTCGGTCAGGGCGCCGTCGTCGTCGCCGTGCTGGCCTCGCCGAAGCCTTCGCCGAAGATCCCGGAATGGGAGCAGCTCATGTCCGTCGGCGCGGTCTGTCTCGGCCTGCTCAACGCGGCGCTCGCGGCGGGCTGGGGCGCCAACTGGCTGAGCGGCTGGATGGCGCGCGACGTCGAGATCCTGCGGGCGCTGGGCGCGACCGGGCCGGAATTCGTCGCCGGCTTCATCCATATCGGCGAGGAGACC
>CAYGUQ010000455.1:0-3921 GCA_964352995.1 uncultured Rhodobacterales bacterium | reverse complement strand
GCGGCGCCGCGGCCCAGAGCGCGAGCCCCACGGCGCCGCCGATCATCGCGAGCCCCGCCGCCGCGAGCGCCGAGAAGCGCGCTCCGAAGAACATCGCGGCGAGCAGCGCGGCCCAAAGCGGCATGGCGCCAGGCGCGAGCGCGGCGAAGAGCGCCGCGTCGGCGTTCTCCAGCCCCTTGGCCGCGAACAGGGCGAAGGGCGCTCCCCAGCCCAGCGCCATGCCCGCGAGCCGCCAGCGCGCCACGCCCTGAGGGATCGGCCCGCGCCGCAGCCAGACCGGCGCCAGCGCCAGCGCAGGCCCGGCGTAGCGCAGCGCGGCGACGTCGAGCGGCGTGAGCGCCGAGGCTGCGGCGCCGGCGCGCGTCAGCACGATCCATCCCGCCCAGACCAGCACCGCGAAGGCGGCGGCGGCGTAGCCCGCGGCGGGCCCGGCGAGCCGCAGCGAGGCCAGTCGCAGCGAGGCTGCCCGCATCGAGCCCATCGGCGTCCGCTCCCACTCCCCGCGCCGTCGGCGCTACGCGCTCCGGCGCAGGCAGGCTAGCCGCGAGCAGCGCCCGGGGACAGGGGGAGGGACACGCAGGCGGCCGAGCCACGCGGAGAGGTCGCGGGCTGCGCGAAGCTGGCGCTCCGGGGCATCGACCCGCGGGCGGCGCCGAGGACGGCGCGCGAGACGCCCGGACCGTTCCGCAAGAGTTCGTGGCGCTCGGCGTCGACGACGCGGTCTCGGTCCCCGCGGCGTGCGCGGAGAGCCGCGACCGGCTGCCGACGACCGGTCTAGCGCTGGCGGCTCTCCCAGTCGGGGTGGATCCACGGGCGGTCGTTGGCGCGGGCGAGGGGCTGGCGGCCGAGGACGTGGTCGGCGGCCTTCTCGCCAGTCATGATCGAGGGGCCGTTGAGGTTGCCGTTGGTGATGCGCGGGAAGATGGAGCTGTCGGCGACGCGCAGGCCCTCGACGCCGATCACGCGGCACTCGGGGTCGACCACCGCGCGCGGGTCGTCGCGCCGGCCCATGCGGCAGGTCCCGCAGGGATGATAGGCGCTCTCGGCGTGCTCGCGGACGAAGCCGTCGATCTCGTCGTCGCTCCTCACGCCGTCGCCGGGCTGGATCTCGAACTTCACGTGCTCGGCCATGGCGGGCTGGGCGAAGATTTCCCGCGTCAGCCGGATGCAGGCGCGGAAATCGATCCAGTCCTGCTCATGGGACATGTAGTTGAAGACGATGCGCGGCGCCTCGGCGGGGTCGGCGGAGCGCAGCGTCACCGCCCCGCGCGAGGGCGAGCGCATCGGCCCGACATGGGCCTGGAAGCCGTGCCCCGCCGCGGCGGCCTTGCCGTCGTAGCGCACCGCGATGGGCAGGAAGTGATACTGGACGTCGGGGTACTCAACGCCCGCGCGGGAGCGGATGAAGGCCGCGCTCTCGAACTGGTTGGAGGCGCCGAGGCCGGTCTTCGTGAACAGCCACTGCGCCCCGATCGCCGCCTTTCCCAGCAGGTTCCAGTAGCGATAGAGCGTGATCGGCCGCTTCGCGGCGAACTGGGCGTAGACCTCCAGATGGTCCTGCAGGTTGGCGCCGACGCCGGGCCGGTCGGCGACGACCGCGATCCCGTGCTCGGCCAGATGCGCGGCGGGGCCGACGCCCGAGAGCATCAGCAGCTTCGGCGAGTTGATCGAGGACGCCGCGAGGATCACCTCGCGCCCCGCCCGGATCGTCTCGACCGCGCCGCCGCGTTCGACCTCCACGCCGACGGCGCGGCCCTGCTCGATCACGACGCGGCGCGCGAAGGCCCGCACGAGGCCGCAGTTCTCCCGCTTCAGCGCCGGCTTGAGATAGGCGTTGGCGGCGGACCAGCGGACGCCTTTCCAGACGGTCTGCTCCATCGGGCCGAAACCCTCCTGCCGGGCGCCGTTGTAGTCGTGCGTCACGCCGTAGCCCGCCTGCTGGCCGGCCTCGACGAAGGCGTGAAACAGCGGGTTGCGGCGCGGGCCGCGGGTGACGTGGAGCGGGCCGTCGCTCCCGCGCCAGGCCGGGTCGCCGCCATGGCCGCCGTCGCTCCAGCACTCCATGCGGCGGAAATAGGGGAGCACGTCGGCGTAGCCCCAGCCGTCCGCGCCCGTCTCCGCCCAGTGGTCGAAGTCGCGCGCGTGGCCCCGCACATAGACCATGCCGTTGATCGAAGACGAGCCGCCGACCACCTTTCCGCGCGGCGTCGCCAGCCTGCGGCCGCCGAGATGGGGTTCGGGCTCCGAAGAATATCCCCAGTCATAGCGCGCCATGTTCATCGGGTAGCTGAGCGCGGCCGGCATCTGGATGAACGGGCCCCAGTCGGTGCCGCCATGCTCGATCACCAGCACCGAGCGCCCGGCCTCCGCCAGCCTGTAGGCCATGGCGCAACCCGCCGAGCCCGCGCCGACGATCACGTAATCCGCCTGCATCGCTCTCGCCTCGCTCAGAAGGGGGCGTCGACGCCGCCGGCGGCGACGTAGACCGTCTTGGTCTGGGAATAGTGCGCGAGCGCCGCGCGGCCGTTCTCGCGCCCGACGCCCGACGCCTTCACGCCGCCGAACGGAACCGAGACGGGCGTCAGATTGTAGGCGTTGATCCAGACGATCCCCGCCTCCAGCCGCGCCGCGACGCGATGCGCCCGCGCGAGGTCGCGGGTGTAGAGCCCCGCCGCCAGCCCGTAGGGCGTGGCGTTGGCGCGGGCCACGGCCTCCGCCTCGTTCTCGAAGTCGAGCACCGCCATCACCGGCCCGAAGATCTCCTCGCGCGCGATGGTCATGGCGTCGGTCACGTCGGCGAAGACGGTGGGCGCGAACCAGAAGCCGGGGCGCTCGACGCGGGCGCCGCCGCAGACGAGCGTCGCGCCCTCGGCGACGCCCTTGGCGACATAGCCCTCGACGACTCCGCGCTGGCGCTCGGAGACCAGCGGGCCGAAGTTCGTCGCCTCGTCGAGCGGGTCGCCTATCACGACGCCGGCCCCCAGCCGCTCGGTAAGCCGCGCCAGGAACGCCGCGCGCAGCGAGGCGTGGACGAAGACCCGCGTGCCGTTCGAGCAGATCTGCCCGGCGCTGTAGAAGTTGCCGAGGATCGCGCCGGAGACCGCGGCGTCGAGGTCCGCGTCCTCGAAGACGATCATCGGCGACTTGCCGCCCAGCTCCATGGTCACGTGCTTCATCTCCGCCGCCGCGGCGGCGTAGACGCGCCGGCCGGTGGGGACGGAGCCGGTGAGCGAGACCTTGGCGACGCGCGGGTCGGTCGCGAGCGCCGCGCCGACGTCGCCGAGGCCCTGCACGACGTTGAAGACGCCCGGCGGCACGCCGGCCTCGAGCAGGATCTCCGCGAGCCGCAGCGCGCTGAGCGGCGTCGTCTCCGACGGCTTGAACACCATGGCGTTGCCGCAGGCGAGCGCCGGGGCGGCCTTCCAGCAGGCGATCTGGATGGGGTAGTTCCAGGCGCCGAGCCCGACGCAGACGCCGAGCGGCTCGCGCAGGGTGTAGGCGAAGTCGCCGCCCGGCAGGGGAACGTGCTCGCCCGAGAGGTCCGCCGCCAGCGCGCCGAAATGCTCCAGCGCGTCGGCGCCGGAGGCCGCGTCGGCCACCAGCGTCTCCGACAGCGGCTTGCCGGTGTCGAGGGTCTCCAGCACCGAAAGCTCGCGGTTCGCGGCCCGGATGAGATCGGCTGCGCGGCGCAGCGCCCTGCCCCGCTCCGCCCCGCCGAGGGCCGCCCAGCCGGGCTGGGCCGCGCGCGCGGCGTCCAACGCCGCGTCGAGCACGGCGGGCGTGGCGGCGCGCAGCTCGGCGACGGCCCGCCCGTCAGCCGGATGGATCACGGGGATGGCGGCGCCGTCGGCGTCCTCCATCGGCGCGCCGTCGACGAAATGGCTCGCCGCAGGCTGCGCCCGGAGCGGCTGGGCCGGGCTG
>CAYGUQ010000454.1:0-3922 GCA_964352995.1 uncultured Rhodobacterales bacterium | reverse complement strand
GAAGGCCGGCGGCGCGCCCGGCCCGGCCGTCGCCCGGCGCAGGGCGTTCGCGGAGGTGAAGAGCGCCGCCTGACAGCCCGAAAGGTCGGGCGGCGGGCCTTCGTCGACGATCTCGTGCATCGGCCAAAGCAGCGGCAGCCAGCCCTCCGCCGCCAGCGCCTCGGCCAGACGCGCCGCTGCGGGGCCGGGGCGGGTGATCAGGATCGACGGCGCGTCGGCCGCTGCGTCCATCCCCGCGTCGACCCGCGCCGCGGCGCGGGTCGCGGCCTCTGGGTCGGACCGCGCCCCGGCCACCGGATCACCCGGCGTCGAAGAAGCCGGGCCCGCCCCGCGATCGCAGCTCCGCCGCGGCGTCCGCGCCCATGGCGGCGGCGTCCGCCGCCGGGCCGCGCCGCTCGGTGGCGTGCAGTTCGGAGCCGTCGGGCCGGATGATCTCGCCGCGCAGCCACAGCGCGTCGCCCTCCACCACCGCAAGCCCCGCGATGGGCGTGCGGCAGGAGCCGTCGAGCCCGGCGAGGAAGGCGCGCTCGGCCGCAAGGCGCGCGGCCGTCTCGGCGCAGGCGATGGGCGCGAAGAGCGCCGCCGCCGCAGAGCCCGCATGCGCCTCGATCCCGATGGCGCCCTGCGCCACGGCGGGCAGCATCTCGGCGACCTCGATCGGCGCGCGGGCGGCGGCCTGCATCCCGAGCCGGCGCAGGCCGGCCCAGGCGAGGAAGGTCGCCTCGGCGACGCCCTCCTCCAGCTTGCGCATCCGCGTCTGCACGTTGCCGCGGAACTCCACCACGTTCAGGTCGGGCCGCCGGTGCAGGAGCTGCGCGCGCCGCCGGAGCGACGAGGTGCCGACGACGGCGCCCTGCGGCAGCGCGGCGACGCTCTCGTGCCGGGCGGAGACGAATGCGTCGCGCACGTCCTCCCGCGGCAGGCAGGCGACGATCTCAAGCCCGTCGGGCAGCTGCGTCGCCACGTCCTTCATCGAATGCACCGCGATGTCCACGGCGTCGGCGAAGAGCGCCTCCTCCAGCTCCTTGGTGAAGAGGCCCTTGCCGCCGATCTCCGACAGCGCGCGGTCCTGCACCGCGTCTCCGGTGGTGGTGTGGACGACGATCTCGAAGGCCGACTCGGGCAGGCCGTGCGCGGCCATCAGGCGGGCGCGCGTCTCGACCGCTTGCGCCAGCGCGAGCGGCGAGCCTCGGGTGCCGATGCGCAGCGGGCGATCGGGGCTGGGCGGGCCGTCTTGTCCGCGACGGGCGGCGGTGATTTGCGCAGTCATGGGCCAGAGTGCTAACGCTCGGCCGGCGGGCGGGCAACGCGACGAATGGGCTTCGCCGCCGTTGGGGAGTCGTGGTGGCGCGCCAGCTGACCGTTCTCGGGATCGAATCGAGCTGCGACGACACGGCCGCGGCCGTCGTGCGCGCGACCCTGCGCGGCGAGACGGTGGAGGGACCGGGCGCGATCCTCTCCTCCGTGGTCTGGGGGCAGAGCGCGCTGCACGCGCCCTTCGGCGGCGTCGTGCCCGAGATCGCCGCGCGCGCCCACGCCGAGCGGCTCGACCTCTGCGTCGAGGCCGCGCTGTCGGACGCGCGGCTGACGCTGGACGATCTCGACGCCGTCGCCGCCACCGCCGGGCCGGGGCTGATCGGCGGCGTGCTCTCCGGCGTCATGACCGCGAAGGGCGTCGCGTTCGCCGCCGGGCTGCCCTTCATCGGCGTGAACCATCTCGAGGGCCACGCGCTGACGCCGCGGCTGACCGACGGGCTGCCCTGGCCCTATCTGCTGCTGCTCGTCTCGGGCGGCCACTGCCAGATCGTCAGCGTCGACGGGCTCGGCGCGTATCGCCGCCTTGGCGGCTCGATCGACGACGCGCCGGGCGAGGCGTTCGACAAGCTCGCGCGCCATATCGGCCTCGGTTTTCCCGGCGGTCCGGAGGTCGAGAAGACCGCCGAGGGCGGCGACGCGCGCCGTTTCGCGCTGCCGCGCCCGCTGCTCGACCGCCCTGGCTGCGACATGAGCTTCTCGGGCCTGAAGACCGCCGCGCGCCGGGCGGCCGACGCGCTGGCGGAGGGGCGGGGCGGGCTGACGGCGCAGGATCGCGCCGATCTCTGCGCCGCGTTCCAGGCCGCCGTGGCCGAGACGCTGGCGGAAAAGACGGCCCGCGCGATGGCGCGCTTCCGCGAGGATCACCCCGGCGCGGAGCCGGTGATCGCCGTCGCCGGCGGCGTCGCGGCGAACGGCGCCGTCCGGCGCGCGCTGGAGGCCGCCGCCGCCGCGCAGGGCTTCGCCACGACCGCGCCGCCGTTGAAACTCTGCACCGACAACGCGGCGATGATCGCCTGGGCCGGGGCCGAGCGCCTCGCCCGCGGCGAGAGCAGCGGATGGGACCTCGGCGCCCGCCCGCGCTGGCCGCTCGACGAGACCGCCGCGCCCACCAGCGGCGCGGGGCGCAAGGGGCCGAAGGCGTGACGCGCCGGGCCTTGGGGGAGATGCGACATGACGTGGCTGCTGATCTGCCGGGACAAGCCCGGCGCGCTCTCGATCCGTCAGGAGACGCGTGACGCGCATCTGGCCTATCTCAAGGGCTCCGGCGTCGTGCGGCTCGCCGGGCCGCTCACCGACGACGCCGGCGGCATGAACGGCAGCCTGCTGGAGATCGACGTGGCCGACCGCGCCGCGGCGGAGGCCTTCGCCGCGGCCGATCCCTACGCGCAGGCGGGGCTGTTCGCGAGCGTCGAGATCGTCGCCTGGAAGCGCGTGCTGGGCTGAGCCGCCGCGCCGGCGCGCGCGCTCAGGCGAAGTCGATCACCACGACGGAGACGTTGTCCGGCCCGCCCTCGGCGATGGCCGCCGCCACCAGCGCTTCACAGCAGGTGGCGGGGTCTCGCTTGTCCCAGCAGATGCGGGTGATCTCCTCCTCCGCGACCGGCCGGGTCAGGCCGTCCGAGCAGAGCAGGAAGCGGTCGCCCGCGCGCAGCTTCACCTCGGTGAAGCTGAGGTCGAGACGGTCGGCGGCGCCGACCGCGCGGGTGAGAACATGGGCGTGGGGGTGCTCCTCGGCGTCCTCGGCGCGCAGGGCGCCGTCGTCGACGAGCTCCTGCACGACCGTATGGTCCCGCGTCAGGCGCACCGTCGCCTCGCCCCGGCGCACCAGATAGGCGCGACTGTCGCCGCACCAGGCGACGAGTCCCTCCGGGCCGAAAGCCATCAGGCAGACCACGGTGGAGCCGATGGCGGAGACGCCCTCGGCGACGGCCTCGGCGCGCAGGGTCGCGTTGGCGCCCTCCAGCCGCGCGACGACGTCGAGCGCGAGGCCCTGGGGCGTCTGCCAGCCGCCGCGGACGTAGCTGAGCTGGCTGATGATCTCGGCGCTGGCGCGCTGGCCGTGCGCGTGCCCGCCCATCCCGTCGGCCACCGCCCAGACGCCGCGCACGTCGTCGATCAGCAGCGCGTCCTCGTTGCGGCTGCGCACGAGGCCGGGGTCCGCGCGCCCGGCGGAGCGCGGGCGCAGCGCCGGCCCCCGCACGGCGGGCTGCGCCTCGCCGTCCCGGCCAGCGACCTTCGCGCCGCCCAGCCAGCCGGCGGCGCGGCCGAGGCCGCCTACGCCGGCGCCATGGGGCAGCAGCCCGCCGAGGCTGGCGCCGAGTCGGCGGGGCAGGCTGGGAGGCCGGTCGCTGCTCATGGCGCGCTCCTCTCGGTCGCCTCGTCGGGCGACGAGGTCCGGCCGCCGAAGAGGGCGGCGAAAAAGGCGGCGTCGAGCGCCGCCGGGGCGTTCAGGCCGCGGGGCGGCGGGCCGAAGGTCTCGGCCCGGGCCATGGCGCGTTCGGCGGCGGGCGCGGCGGAGAGCGAGAGGCTCGCGAGCGACGTCGGTTCGGGCGCTGCGGCCGCCGCCGAACGCGCCATGGCCCGGGCCGAGACCTTCGGCCCGGGC
>CAYGUQ010000453.1:0-3930 GCA_964352995.1 uncultured Rhodobacterales bacterium | reverse complement strand
GCCCCGGCACGCGCGTCGTGGACCTGGCGGGGCGGCTCGCGACGCCGGGCCTCAACGACGCGCACATGCATCTGCTGCCCTACGGCACGGCGATGATCGAGGTCGACCTGCGCCCCGCCGCCGCGACGACGCTGGAGGCGCTGCTCGGCGCGCTGAAGACGCGCGCGGCGCAGACGCCGCCGGGCGGCTGGATCGTCGGGCGCGGCTACGACCATTTCCGTCTCGACGTCGGCCGCCATCCGTTCCGGGAGGAGCTGGACGCCGCCTGCCCCGACCATCCCGTCTACATCGTGCGGACCTGCGGGCACGTCTCGGTCGCCAACAGCGCCGCGCTCGCGCTCTCGGGGATCGACGAGAGCACGGTCGGGCCCGAGGGCGGGCTGATCGAGAAGCAGAACGGGCGGCTGACGGGGCTGCTCGCCGAGCAGGCGCGCGAGCTGGTGATGGACGCCATGCCCCGCGCGACGGTCGAGACGCTGACCGACGCCGTCGAGCGCGCCGGGCGCGACCTGCTGAGCTATGGCGTCACCTCCGTCATGGAGGCCGCCATCGGCATCCGCGACGGCTGGACGGAGATGCTCGCCTACCAGCGCGCGCACCGCGAGGGCCGGCTGCCCGTGCGCGTCTATGGCGTGCTGATGGGAGACCGCAACCGCACCGTGCTGCCGGAGGCGATGGCCGCCGGCATGGTGACGGGCGGCGGCGACGACCGTTTTCGCATCGGCCCGGTGAAGATCTTCACCGACGGCAGCTTCGGCGGCCGCACCGCCGCGATGAGCCGCCCCTACAAGGGCGGCGACGCGCAGGACCTCGGCATCCTCTGCCTGCCAGACGCCGAGGTGAGGGAGATGGTGCGCGAGGCCCACGCCGCAGGCTACGCCATGGCGATCCACGCCATCGGCGACCGCGCCATCGAGCAGGTGCTGCAGGCGTTGGAGGCGGCGCTGGACGCCATGCCCGACCCCGACCGCCGCCACCGCATCGAGCATTGCGGCTGGCTGACGCCCGACCAGATGGACCGGATGGCGGCCCGCCGCATCCTCCCGGCCCCGCAGCCGGCCTTCAACTACTACTTCGGCGACCTCTACCTGACGCTCGCCGAGCCCGAGGCCGTCGCCGCCAGCTACCCGATGCGGACATGGATGGAGCGCGGGCTGCACCCCTCCGCCTCGACGGACTGCCCGGTCTGCGAGATTGCGCCGATGCCGAACCTCTACGCGATGGTCACGCGCCGCACCTCTCGCGGCACGCTGATCGGCCCGGAGCAACGGCTGACCGTCGAGGAGGCGCTGCACGCCTACACCTGGGCCGGCGCCTACGGCTCGAAGGAGGAGGGGATCAAGGGCAGGCTCGTTCCGGGCCAGCTCGCCGACGTCGCAGTCTTCTCGCGCGACCTGCTGACGGCCGAGCCCGACGACATCCTCGGCGCGGAGTGCGACATGACGATCCTCGGCGGCGAGGTGGTCTACGAGCGGCCGGACGCCGCGGCATGATCGCCCAGCTCGCCAACCGCATCGCGCTGTCGATACCCGTGCTGCTTGGCGTTCTGGCGCTGGGCTTCGCGCTGCTGCAGCTCGTGCCCGGCGACCCGGCCATCGTGCTCGCCGGCCCCACCGCGACGGAGGAGGTCGTGCAGGCCATCCGCGTCGAGATGGGGCTCGACAAGTCGGTGCCGCACCAGTTCGTCCTCTATCTGGGGCGGCTGCTGGAGGGCGATCTCGGGCGTTCGCTGATCTCCAACAAGACCGTCGCGAGCGAGCTCGGCGCCGCCATCGGGCCGACCGTGGAGCTGATGGTCTCCTGCCTCGTCTGGTCCATTCCGCTCGGCGTCCTGCTCGGCACGGTCGCGGCGGCGCTGCGCGGCGGCGCCGTGGACCGTCTGGTGATGGCGTTCTCGGTCGCGGGCGTGTCGCTGCCGATCTTCTTCATCTGCCTGCTGATGATCCAGTATCTCGGCGTAGAATGGCGCATGTTCCCGTTCCTCGGGCGCGGCGGGCCGCTCTGGACGGCGGAGGGGCTCGACCACATCGTGCTGCCGGCGCTCTCGCTGGGGCTGATCTTCGTCGGCCCGGTCGCGCGGATGACGCGCTCCTCGGTGCTGGAGGTGCTGAAGCTCGACCATGTGCGCACGGCCCGCGCCAAGGGCCTGAGCGAGACGGCCGTGCTGGTGCGCCACGGCCTGCGCAACGCGCTGATTCCGGTGGTGACGCTGGTGGGCCTGCAGGCCGGCTATCTGCTCGGCGGCGCGGTGGTGACCGAGTCGGTGTTCTCCTGGCCCGGCGTCGGGCGGCTGGCGGTGGGCGCGATCCTGTCGAGCGACTTCCCGCTGGCGCAGGGCGCGATCCTGACGCTGGCGATGGCGTTCATCGTCATCAACCTGATCGTGGACGCGGCCTACGCAGCGCTCGACCCGCGGGTGCGCGGCGCATGAGCCTCGCCGAGCCCGCAGCCGGCGCGCTCGCCGAGGACGCCGCGCCGCCCGCGCGGCGGCGGCTCTGGCTGCGGCTGCTCACCGACCCCGGCGCGGCGCTGGCGCTGCTGATCCTGCTGGTCGTGGTGCTGGGCGCCGTCTTCGCGCCGCTGCTGGCGCCGCACGACCCCTACGCCGCCTCGCGCGCGGTGATGCAGCCGCCGGTGTGGCAGGAGCGGGGAGACTGGACCCACATCCTCGGCGCCGACGGTCAGGGGCGCGACATCCTCAGCCGCGCCCTCTACGGCGCCCGCCTCACGCTGCTGATCGGCGTCGTGAGCGTGGCGCTGGGCGGCGTCGTCGGCTCAGCCATCGGCCTGCTCTCGGCGTTCTACGGCCGGATCGACCCCTATGTGATGCGCGTGGTGGACATGCTGCTGTCCTTTCCCGCGATCCTGCTGGGGCTCGCGCTGGTGGCGGCGCTCGGGCCGGGCGCGACGCCGGTGATCATCGCGCTCGCCATCGCCACGGTGCCCGACTGCGCGCGCATCGCGCGCTCCATCGGCGTCGGCGTCATGGCGCAGGAGTTCATGGAGGCCGGCCGCGCCGTGGGCCTGTCGGACTGGGCGCTGTTTCGCCGCTACCTCCTGCGCAACTGCATAAGCTCCATCATGATCTTCATGTCGCTGCGCTTCGGGCAGGTCATCCTGCTCGGCTCGGCGCTCAGCTTCCTCGGCCTCGGCGCCCGCCCGCCGGCGGCCGAGCTCGGCATGATGGCGGCGCAGGGGCGGGACTTCCTGCTGTTCGCGCCGCACATCGCCGTGATCCCGAGCGCGATGATCTTCGTCATCGTGCTCGCCGCCAACGTCGCCGGAGACGCGCTCCGCGACGCGCTCGACCCCAGACTGAGAGCCTGACCAAGCCAGAGACCGCCCCTTCAGAAGGAGAGCTCCATGCGCAGACGCCTGATCCCATCCTACGCCGCGATGGCCCTCGCCGCGATTGCGGCGGCCGCGCCGCTCGCCGCGCAGGAGATCACCATCGTCCGCGAGGTCGACAGCAACAACTACGACCCCCACCGCACCACCGCCCGCGGCGCCGCGGAGGTGCTGTTCATGCTGGGGGACACGCTGGTCGCGCTCGACACCGACATGCAGACCATCACGCCCGGCCTCGCCGAGAGCTGGGACGTCTCCGAGGACGGCAAGGTCTACACCTTCAGGCTGAAGGAGGGCGTCAAGTTCTGCGACGGCCGCGACATGACCGCCGACGACGTGGTGTACTCGATCCAGCGCTGGATCGACCCCGAGACCAAGTCGCCGGTCGCATGGCGCGCGGGCGACGTGGCGGAGGTGAAGGCGCTCGACCCGCTCACCGTCGAATACCGGCTGGAGGCCCCGGTGTCGGAGCTGCTCTACCAGCTCACCCAGGCCTTCGCGATCGTCATCGACAAAAACCAGGTCGAGGCGCTGGGCGCCGATTTCGGCGTCACCGGCATGAACGGCACCGGGCCGTTCTGC
>CAYGUQ010000452.1:0-3944 GCA_964352995.1 uncultured Rhodobacterales bacterium | reverse complement strand
TGCGAGAAGCCGCCGGCGCGCAGGCAGCGCGCGGTCTCGGCGTCGTGTGGAATGCGGCTCTCGCCGCCGGTGGCGGCGGCGCGGCGGCGGCTCTGGCTCTCGATCAGGGCGCGGATGGAGGAGCGGCCGTCGCCGACGACGCGCGCCGGGCGGCGCAGGGCGGCGGCGACGACGCGGCCGTCGATGACGATGACGCGCAGGTCCTCGCCCTCGAAGCACTGCTCCACAAGCACGTCGGGGCAGAGCTCGCGGGCGGCGGCGACGGCCGCCTCCATCTCGTCGGGCTCGGTCAGGCCGACCGCCACGCCGCGCCCCTGCTCGCCGCGGGCCGGCTTGACGACGACCGAGCCCTGTTCGGCGAGGAAGGCGGCGCGCGCCGCGGCGTCGCCGCCGATCATCTGGGCCGGCACGCGCACGCCGGCGGCCTCGACCATGCGCCGCGTGACGGTCTTGTCGTCGCAGATCGACATGGCGACGGCCGAGGTGAACTCGCTGAGGCTCTCGCGGCAGCGCACGGTCCGCCCGCCATGGCGCAGGCGGAAGAAGCCGCCCTCGGCGTCGAGGATCTCCACGCCGATGCCGCGGCGGCGCGCCTCGTCGACGATGATGCGGGCGTAGGGGTTCAGCGCGGCCTCGGGCTGCTGGCCGATGTAGAGCTTCTCGTTGATCGTGTTCTTGCGCTTGATCGTGAACACCGGCACCCGCCGGAAGCCGAGCTTGTCGTAGAGCGCGATGGCCTGCGCGTTGTCGTGCATCACGCTGAGGTCGAGGAAGGACGCGCCGCGCGAGGCGAAGTGCTCGGCGACATGGCGCACCAGCGTCTCGCCGAGGCCGCGATGGGGCGCCTGCGGGTCCACCGCGAGGCACCAGAGCGAGCAGCCGCTCTCGGGGTCGTCGAAGGCGCGGGCGTGGTCGACCCCCATGACGCCGCCGAGCACCTCGCCGCTCTCGGCGTCCTCGGCGACGAAGGCGACGATGGCGCGGGCGTCGCGGTCCGACCAGAAGAAGTCGGGCGCGATGGGGTTCATGCCGCAGGCGTCGAGGATGGTGTTCAGCGCCTCGGCGTCGCGCCGGGTCGCGAGCCGCCGCACGACGAAGCCGCGCCGGCCCCGGCGCGCGGGGCGGTAGGTGGAGAGGTCGAGCCGATAGGCGTGGGACGGGTCTAGGAACAGCTCCTGCGGCGCCGCCGCCAGCGCGACATGGGGGTCGCGCACGTAGAAGGCGATGTCGCGCTCGCCGGGCCGCTCGCGCCGCAGCTCCTCGGCGAGGCTCTCTGCGTCGGGATAGGTGTTGGCGAAGATCAGCCGCCCCCAGCCGCAGCCGACCCAGGCGCGCGGGCGCGGCTCGGCGGCGTTGCCGGGCGGGGGCTTCAGGCCGTGCAGCCGCATGCGGGCGAGGCGGTGGGACTGCGCCTTCTGCGCGCCGCGCGCGAGGCTGCGCGCGTCCTTTTCGGCCATGGGTTCAAACCCCCTGCGTCTGCAGCCACATCTCCAGCAACGCGACCTGCCACAGTTCCGATCCGCGGAGCGGCGTGATGTGGTCGGCCGGCGCGGCGAACAGGCTGTCGAGATACTCCCGCCGGAACAACCCCCGCTCCCGCGCGGCCGGCGCGTTCAGGGCGTCGCGGGCCATCTCCAGATACGGGCCGTCGAGATACTTGAGCGCCGGCACCGGGAAGTAGCCCTTGGGCCGGTCGATCACCTCGGCGGGGATGACCTTTCGCGCGGCCTCCTTCAGCACGCCCTTGCCGCCATGGGCGAGCTTGTGGCGGGCGGGGATGCGCCCGGCGAGCTCGACGAGCTCATGGTCGAGGAACGGCACGCGCGCCTCCAGCCCCCAGGCCATCGTCATGTTGTCGACGCGCTTCACGGGGTCGTCCACCAGCATGACGTTGGTGTCGATGCGCAGCGCCTTGTCCACCGGGTCGTCGGCGCCGGGCGCGTCGAAATGGGCTTGCACGAAGGCGAGGCTCTCATCGCGGTCGGCCAGATGCTCGGGGCTGAGGTGTTCGCCGAGGCGCGCATGGCTGCGGTCGAAGAACGCCGCCGCGTAGTCGCTCACGGGGTCGTTGCTGTCGGTCATCTTCGGATACCAGTGGTAGCCGGCGAACACTTCGTCGGCGCCCTGGCCCGACTGCACCACCTTGATGGTCTTGGCGACCTCGCGGCTGAGCAGGAAGAAGCCGATGTTGTCGTAGCTGACCATCGGCTCGGACATCGCGGCGATGGCGTGGGGCAGGTTCTCGCGCATCTCAGACGACGGGATCATCATCTTCGTGTGGTTGGTGCCGTAGTGCTTCGCGATCAGGTCCGAATAGACGAACTCGTCGCCCTTCTCGCCATGGGCGGCCTCGAAGCCGATGGAGTAGGTCGCAAGCCCCTGCTGACCCTCCTCGGCGAGAAGCCCCACGATCAGCGAGCTGTCGACGCCGCCCGAGAGCAGCACCCCCACCGGCACGTCGGCGACCATGCGGCGGCGCACGGCGACGCGCAGGCTCTCCAGCGTCATGTCGCGCCACTCCTCGAAGGGGCGCGCGGCGTCCTCCGGCGAGCGGGAGAAGTCGGGCTTCCAGTAGACCCGCTCGGTCGTCGCGCCGTCGGCCTCGATGGTGCGGATCGTCGCGGGCGGCAGCTTGCGCACGCCCTTCAGCAGGGTGCGCGGGGCGGGCACGACCGCATGCCACGTCATGTAGTGATGCAGCGCCACCGGATCGATCGCGGTGTCGAGATCGCCCGCCGCCACCAGCGCCGGCAGGCTGGAGGCGAAGCGGATGCGGCCCGGGCTCTCCGCAAGATAAAGCGGCTTGATGCCGAAACGGTCGCGCACGAAGACGGTGCGGCCGGTGTTCGCGTCGTGCAGCGCGAAGGCGAACATGCCGAGCAGCCGGTCCACCGCCGCCTCGCCCCACACCGACCACGCCTTGAGGATGACCTCGGTGTCCCCGGTCGAGGCGAAGCGGCAGCCCGCCGCCTCCAGCTCGCGGCGCAGCTCGGGGTAGTTGTAGATGCAGCCGTTGAAGGCGATGGTGAGGCCCAGCGCGGTGTCTACGAAGGGCTGAGCCGCCTTCTCGGACAGATCGATGATCTTGAGGCGACGGTGGCCGAAAGCCATCGGCCCGCGCGCCACGACGCCGGCGCCGTCCGGCCCGCGGGCGGCCATCGCGTCCGCCATACGCTCCACCGACGCCGCCGAGGCGCGCGCGCCGTCGACCCTGATCTCTCCGCAAACGCCGCACATGTCCGGGCTCGTCCTCCATTGATTTGACGACGGATCATTAGCCTTCTAATCATTCGAGTTCAACCCATGGCGGATCGCCGCCGGGGAGCCGACGGATGCGGCGGGGAGGATCGGATGGAAGGCGCGCGGGAGACGAGGGCGCTGGTGAAGGCGCTCAGGCGCATCGCGCGGGCCGTCGAGCTCCAGTCCCGGCGGATCGGGCGCGAGACGGGCCTGACCCTGCCGCAGCTCGCGGTGCTCGCCTGCGCCCGCGACCTCGGCGAGAGCGCGACGACGCGGGCCATCGCGGCGGAGGCGGATGTCAGCGGCGCGACCGCGGTGGCGATTCTCGACAAGCTCGAGGCCAAGCGGCTCATCGTGCGCAACCGCTCGACGGTGGACAGGCGCGTCGTGCACACCCGCCTGACGGAGACCGGCCTCGCCGCCCTCGCCGCAGCCCCGCCGGTGCTCGGCGAGCGCTTCGCGGCGCGCTTCGCGGGGCTTCCGGCCGATCAGCGCCAGGCGATGGCGGAGGCTTTCGCGGCGGTGGCGGACATGGCGGCGCCGCAAGGCGAGCGGGCTGGCGTCGACGACGGGCCCGCGGCGCTGGACGCGCCGTTCGGGCCTCTCTGACAACCCTTTCCCCGCGCCGGGGCATGGCGAATCTCGACGCCGACGTCCGCGCCGCCGCCCGCCCGATCCCCCCGCGCCCGCCCAGCAGGGGCGGT
>CAYGUQ010000451.1:1246-3970 GCA_964352995.1 uncultured Rhodobacterales bacterium | reverse complement strand
CGGTGCAGGCCAAGGACAAGGGCACCGGCAAGGAGCAGAAGATCACCATCCAGGCCTCTGGCGGCCTCAGCGACGACGACATCGAGCGTATGGTGAAGGAGGCCGAGCAGAACGCTGAGGCCGACAAGCAGCGCCGCGCGATGGTCGAGGCCCGCAACAACGCCGAAAGCCTGGTCCACTCGGTCGAGAAGTCGCTCAAGGAGCACGGCGACAAGGTCGACGAGGCGACGCGCAAGGCCATCGAGACGGCGCGCGACGACCTCAAGACCGCGCTCGAGGGCGAGGACGTCGAAGCCGTCAAGGCCAAGCATCAGGCGCTGATGGAGGCGTCGATGAAGCTCGGCGAGGCGATCTACAAGGCCGAGGCCGAGGCGCAGCCCGAGGCCGGCGCCGAAGCCGGCGAGGCCCCGAAGGAAGACGACGTGGTCGACGCGGATTTCGAGGAAGTCCGCGACGACAAGAAGCGCGACGCGTGAGCCCAGCGCCCCACTGACGGCCCACAGGCGGCCCCGTCCCCAGGACGGGGCCGTTCCCCATGAGGCCCCAAGGCATCGAGTGAGGACAGATGGCGCAACGCGACTTCTATGACGTGCTGGGCGTCGCCCGAACCGCGTCCGACGAGGACATCAAGAAGGCCTACCGCAAGCTCGCCAAGGAGCTCCACCCCGACCGCAACGCAGACGACCCGACGGCCGAGGCGAAGTTCAAGGATGCCAACGCCGCCTACGAGGTGCTGCGCGACAAGGACAAGCGGGCCGCCTACGACCGGTTCGGCCATGCGGCGTTCGAGGGCGGCATGGGCGGCGGCGCGCGTCCCGGCGCCGGCGGAGGGCCCGGCGGGGCCGACTTCGCCTCCGCCTTCTCCGACGTCTTCGACGACCTGTTCGGCGAGTTCACCGGCCAGCGCAGGGGCGGCCCCGGCGCCGGCCAGCGCCGGGCGCGGGGCGCGGACCTGCGCTACAACCTCTCGATCTCGCTGGAAGAGGCCTTCAACGGCAAGCAGACCACGATCACCGTGCCCGGCTCGGTCGCCTGCGCGTCGTGCGAGGGCACCGGCAGCGAGGGCGCCGCGCAGCCGCAGACCTGCCCGACCTGTCAGGGAATGGGTAAGGTGCGCGCGCAGCAGGGCTTCTTCACGATCGAGCGCGCCTGCCCGACCTGCGGCGGCCGCGGCCAGATCGTGAAGAACCCCTGCTCGTCCTGCGCCGGCGCCGGCCGCGTGCGCAAGGACCGTTCGCTGCAGGTGCAGATCCCGATGGGGGTGGAGGACGGCACGCGCATCCGCCTCGCCGGCGAGGGCGAGGCCGGCCTGCGCGGCGGGCCGCCGGGCGACCTCTACATCTTCATCGAGATCGCCGCGCACCGGCTCTTCACCCGCGAGGGGATGGACCTGCACTGCCGCATTCCGGTGCCGATGACGACCGCCGCGCTCGGCGGCGAGATCGAGGCCCCGACGCTGGACGGCGGGCGCAGCCGGGTGAAGATCCCCGCCGGCTCGCAGTCGGGCAAGCAGCTCAGGCTGCGGGGCAAGGGCATGCCGCAGCTGCGCGGCGGGCGCTACGGCGACCTCTACCTCGAACTGCTGATCGAGACGCCGGTGAACCTGTCGGCGCGCCAGAAGGAGCTGCTGGCGGAGTTCGAGAAGTCCGGCGGCGACAACTCGCCCGACAGCAAGGACTTTTTCAGCAAGGTCAAGGACTTCTGGGACGGCATGCGCGGCTGAGCCGCGCATCCTCCTCCCGGGGGCGGTCGGGGCGTCAGGCGCCGCCGCCCCGGCTTCAGCGCTTTCGGAAGGTGTCGAGGCGGACGACTTCGGCCTCGCTGCTGGTCGGCCGGTCAGCGCCGGGGCCGCCGGGCGTCGGGCGCGGGCCCGGGCGCTCGGGTCCGCCGTCGCCGTCGCCGCCCTCCTGGCTCTCGGATTCGTCGAAGCGCAGCCCGAAATTCTCGCTGGGGTCGGCGAAGGTCGTCACCGCGTCGAACGGCACGACGAGCGTCGCCAGCCGGTCGGAGAAACTGAGCGTCACCGAGAAGCGGTCCGCCGCGACGGCGAGGTCGGAGAACTCGTGCTGGAGCACGATCGACAGCTCTTCGGGGTGCTGCGCCTTCAGCCACTCCGGCACGTCGACGCCGGGATGCGTCGTCGAGAAGGTGATGAAGAAGTGATGCCCGCCGGGGAGACCCCGGCGCGCGACAACCCCCAGCACCTCCGCCATCAGGCCGCGCATCGCCCGCTGCATCAGTCTGCCGTAATTGAAACCGCTCACGGCCATCTCTGCTCGCCCTCCATCTCGCCTGACCATAGCCGATTCTGGCGGGGGCGGAAGATGCCCCGCATGGTTCGCGCCAAGGTTGTAGGAGGGAAAGTGCCGGCTTCTGTTGCCAGGCGCCGGCGGCCCCGCCTGAAGCGGCTAAGCCTCAGGACTTTAGGTTCGGTTTGGGCGCTGCATTACGCAGCGACGGCCACCGGAGCACGGTTGTCATTGGCAACTGTACTTTTCGATCCGATAACGGCGAATCCCACCGAGCGAAAGCATAACGCCTTTACACGTCCGTCGATCCTGTTTCGGCCCCTCGCCCGCCAATGAACGGGTGTTGGTGGAGCCGCCGGGTACCGCCCCCGGGTCCGAACCGCTTATTCCGCGCGCGTTTATCGCCATAGTCCCGTCGCCGGAACACGTTCAACATAGGCGCGCGGGGCGCGCTTGTGAAGTGGGCGCGGGCCTC
>CAYGUQ010000451.1:0-1146 GCA_964352995.1 uncultured Rhodobacterales bacterium | reverse complement strand
CGCGGGCGGTCTATCACGGCGCGCAGCACAGCTTATCGGAGAGGCGAACATGGCCGCAGCCGCACAACTCGACGACGCGCCGATCGTGACGATCTTCGGCGGCTCCGGCTTCGTCGGCCGGTACGTCGCGCAGACGATGGCGCGGCGCGGCTGGCGCGTGCGCGTGGCGGTGCGCCGGCCGAACGAGGCGCTGTTCGTGAAGCCCTACGGCGTGGTGGGGCAGGTGGCGCCGATGCAGGCCAACATCCGCGACGACGCCTCCTGCGCGCGGGCGCTTGAGGGGGCGACGGCGGCGATCTATAGCGTCGGCGTGCTCTACAGCGCCGGCGCCAACACCTTCGAGGCGGTGCAGGCCGAGGGGCCGGCGCGGGTCGCCCGGCTGGCGGCGGAGCTCGGGGTGCGGCGGCTGGCGCTGGTCTCGGCGATCGGCGCCGACGCGGACTCGCCGAGCGCCTATGCGCGCAGCAAGGCCGCGGGCGAGGCGGCGACGGCGGCGGCGTTCCCCTCGGCGACGATGCTGCGGCCCTCCATCGTGTTCGGCCCCGAGGACGCCTTCTTCAACCGCTTCGCGGGCATGGCGAAGGTCTCGCCGGTGATCCCGCTGGTCGGCGGCTCGACTCGGTTCCAGCCGGTCTATGTGCAGGACGTCGCCGACGCCGTGGCGGCGGCGGCGACCGGCGCGGCGCAGTCGGGCGTCTATGAGCTCGGCGGGCCGCGCGTGGCCACCTTCCGCGAACTGATCGAGCTGATGCTGCGCGTCATCCGCCGCAGGCGGATGATCGTGGACCTGCCGATCCCGCTGGCGAAGCTGCAGGGGACGGTGCTGCAGAACCTCGCTCTGGTCGGCCTCGAGCCGCCGATCACCAGGGATCAGGTGCTGCAGCTTGCGCGCGACAACGTGGTCGCCGACGACGCGCGCGGCCTCGACGCGCTCGGCGTCTCGCCGACGGCGCTGGAGGCGGTGCTGGAGAGCTACCTCTACGCCTATCGGCCCTACGGTCAGTACAGCAAGATCACCGAGGACGCGCCGGGCGCTCCCGGGCGCGACGGCCGCTGAGGCCGCCGCGCCTCAGCCATAGGCCACCCACAGCAGCGCCGCGCCGAGAGCGAGGCGGTAGAGCACGAAGGGCGTCATCGACCACGTCC
>CAYGUQ010000450.1:2206-3972 GCA_964352995.1 uncultured Rhodobacterales bacterium | reverse complement strand
CCCGCGGCGCTCTCGGCGCTCGACTTCCCGGCCGCCGGGCTGCGGCAGCAGGACGCGCTGGGCTGCTTCGCGGCGGTCATCGCGGGCGAGGCCGACGCGGTGATCTCCGAAGCCGCCGACGCCGACGCCGCGATGGCGGCGCCGCAGGCGTCCGCCGCGCTGGTCGAGGCCGTCGCGCTGGCGCGCTTCGTCACCCTGCGCGCGGCGGCGCCGCGCGACGACGCGCAAGGCCTCGCCGCGCTGGCCGCGCTCGACGCCGGGCTCGCGCGCCTGCGCGAGAGCGGGCGCTGGCTGGAGGCCGCCTCCGGGGCGCTCGCGCCCTGACGCGCCGCTCCGCGGCCCTCCGGGCGGCGGAGGGAACCTGATCGCGCGCCGGCCGAGAAGGGCTGCGCGAAACCATCTGGAGGCGCCATGGGCGTTCAGCACGCGCAGGCCGGTTCCGGCCCCGGCGAAGGGTCGGCCGCGGCCGCAGGCGAGACGGTGCTCGCCAACGCCCGCATCGTCACGCCCGACGCCGTGCTGCGCGGCGCGGTGCTGATCCGCGACGGGCTGATCGCCGACGTGAGCGAGGGGCCCTGCGCCGCGCCGGGGGCGGTCGATCTCGACGGCGACTACCTGATCCCGGGCCTCGTGGAGCTGCACACCGACAATCTGGAACGGCATCTGCGGCCGCGGCCGGGCGTGGACTGGCCGCGCCGCGCCGCGCTCGCCGCCCATGACGGCGAGTTCGCGTCGGTCGGCGCGACGACGGTGCTCGACGCGCTGCGGGTCGGCTCGATCGACGACCGCGACAGCGGCCTCGGCGACTACGCCGCCGGCGCGGCGGAGGCGGCGGCGCAGCTTCGCGCGCTAGGGCTGCTGCGCGCCGACCACCACATCCACATCCGCTGCGAGCTGTGCTCGCCGAACCTGATCGCGGAGTACGACCGGGTGGGCGGCGACCCGCGGGTGCGGCTGATCTCGGTGATGGACCACACGCCCGGCCAGCGCCAGTTCGCCCGGCTGGAGAAGTACGTGGAGTACTATCAGGGCAAGAAGGGCTTCTCCGACGCCGAGATGGCCGCCTTCATCGAGACCGCCCGCCGCCTGCAGATCGCCCATGAGCGCGACAACCGCACCGCGCTGGCCGAACGCGCGCGGTCGCGCGGGCTGATCGTCGCCAGCCACGACGACGCGACCGCCGACCATGTGGCCGAGAGCGTCGAGATCGGCGCGACCATCGCGGAGTTCCCGACCACGGCGGACGCCGCCCGCGCCTCACGCGCGGCGGGGATGCAGGTGCTGATGGGGGCGCCGAACCTGCTGCGCGGCGGCTCGCATTCCGGCAACGTCTCGGCGCTGGCGCTGGCGGAGGCGGGGCTCGTCGACATCCTGTCGTCGGACTACGCGCCGGCCTCGCTGATGCTGGCCGCGTTCAAGCTCGCCGAGGAGGTCGAGGCCTACGACCTGCCCGCCGCCATCGCCTGCGTCACCGCCAACCCCGCCCGCGCCGCGGGCTTCGCCGACCGCGGCGCCGTCGCGCCGGGCCTGCGGGCCGACCTCGCGCGGGTCTACCATGTCGAGCGCCTCTGCGTCGTGCGCGGCCTGTGGCGGGAGGGCGCAAGGGTGCTCTGACGCCGCTCCTGCCGGCCGGCTCTGCGGATCGGCCCTGCGGGTCGGCTCTGCGGGTCGGCTCTGGGGGCCGGCGCTGCGAATCGGGCGGCCGGGCGCCCGCCGCTTAACCGCCCGTCAAGCCCGCCGCCCTATCGATACGAACGGGTTCGGAA
>CAYGUQ010000450.1:0-2106 GCA_964352995.1 uncultured Rhodobacterales bacterium | reverse complement strand
CGCCGCTTAACCGCCCGTCAAGCCCGCCGCCCTATCGATACGAACGGGTTCGGAAGGGGGCGGCATGAAGCGGCGACGCATGGGCGCGGGTTTCCTCGCCGCCGCCAACGTGGCGCCGGCGGCGCTGTGGCGCCGCTACCTTCTTTCGATGGCGGCGATCGCCGTCGCCGTCTGCGCGGTGGAGATGACCGCCCGCGACACCCTCGCGACGAGCCGGGAGCATGCGCTGAGCGTCGCGGAGAGCGGACGTCAGGAGGCGCGGCTGAAGCGGCTCGCCGAGACCGCGCGCGACTTCGCCGACCGTCCGTCGCAAGGGGGGCGCATCGCCCTCGGCGAGGCGCTTTCGATCTTCGAGCGCGGCCACGCCGGCCTCGTGGCCGACGCGCGGCGCGCGCCGGCTCTGCGCGCCGTCTTCGACGGCGCCGACGGGCTGGACGTCGCCGCGCGCGAGACCGCCGGCGACGCGCGTCGCCGGCTGATCGGCGCGCCGGAGCCGGCGGCGGCGCTCGCCCGGCTGCAGATCGCGAGCCAGGGCGCGCTCGGCTCAGCGATGCGCGCCGCCGCCGCCGCCTTCCACGCCGAAGCCGCCCGCCAGATGCGCCGCGCCGAGGGCGCGCGGACCGCGCTGGTCGCGGCGGTTCTCGCCGCGCTGCTGCTGCAGGCGGCCTTCGTCGTCCGCCCCGGTCTGCGGGCGATGCGACGCGCCATCACGGCGCTCGGCCGGCGCGCCGCGCGGCTGGCGCAGTCGCGCGCCGCCGCCGGCGCGCGCGAGACCGCGCTGCGCGCTCATGTCCGCCGGTCGGAGCGGCTGGCCCGCCAGGACGCGCTGACCGGGCTCGCCAACCGGCAGGGGTTCCACGAGGCGCTGCAGCAGCGGCTGGCGCGCGACCCCGACGGCGTCGCGGTGCTCCACATCGACCTGGAGCGCTTCCGCCGGGTGAACGACGCGCTCGGCCAGGAGGCGGGCGACGGCGTGCTGCGCCACGCCGCGGAGGTGCTGCGCCGCCACGCCGGCGCGGACGCCTTCATCGCCCGCGTCGGCGGCGACGAGTTCGCCGTGATGACCATGAACGGCGCCGGGCGCGAGGCGCTGTCGGCGCTCGCCGGCCGCCTGATCGGCGCGCTGGCGCTACCCGTCTCGGTGGACGGCGACGTCTGCCGCGTGGGCGCCAGCATCGGCGTGGCGGAGGGCCGCGCGCGCGACGAGACGCCGAAGACGGCCGGCCCCGAGGCGGCGCCCTCGCCGTTCGAGCCGGCGACGCGGGCGGCGCAGACCATCGCCGAGGCGGCGCTGGCGCTCGAGGCCGCCCGCAAGGCCGGCGGCATGCGCTGCGCCTTCTTCACCAGCGACCTGCGCGCGAAGGCGGAGCGGGCGCGGCGGCTGTCCGACGACCTGCTCGCCGGCCTGCCCCGCGGCGAGATCGCGCCCTTCTATCAGCCGCAGTTCTGCGCGCGGACGCTGAGCATCGTCGGCGCCGAGGCGCTGGCGCGCTGGCGGCACCCCGAATTCGGCGTGCTGGCGCCCTTCGAGTTCCTGCCGATCGCGGAGGATCTCGACCTGCTCGGCGACATCGACCACGCGATCCTCGTCGCCGCGCTCACGGACCGGGCGCAGTGGCGCGCGGAGGACGTCGTGCTCGACCGCGTCTCGGTGAACGTCTCGATGCGCCGGCTGCAGGACGCGGCGCTGATCGAGAGCCTGCGCGGCCTCGACATGCCGCGCGGCTCGGTCGCGTTCGAGCTGCTGGAGTCGAGCTTTCTGGACGTGCGCTGCGGCTCGGTGGCGTGGAACATCGACACGTTGAACGAGATGGGCGTGGAGATCGAGATCGACGATTTCGGCACCGGACACGCCTCCATCGCCAGCGTGATGGCGGTGCAGCCGCGGCGTCTGAAGATCGCGCGCGAACTGATCATGCCGGTGGTCGGCGACGAGCGCCAGCGCGACGTGGTGCGCGCGCTCGTCGGCATCGGCCGGACGCTGGGTTGCGAGATCATCGCGGAAGGGGTGGAGACGGCCGAGCATGTCGCCGCCGCCCGCGCGCTCGGCTGCGACCTGCTCCAGGGCTATGCGCTCGCGCGGCCGATGGCGGCGGACCCGTCCCC
>CAYGUQ010000449.1:737-4000 GCA_964352995.1 uncultured Rhodobacterales bacterium | reverse complement strand
GCGCGAGCCTGCCGTCGGTCTTCATGTGGCCGATCTCGGGCTCGATGCTGCTTCGCCGTCGCAGGAGTTTCGCCAGCGCCGGCGTCAGGCCGCGCCGTGCGCCGCTGATCAGCACCTGCGGGCCAGTGACGCCGTGACCGCGGTAGCCGCGGTCGACGACGACGCGGCTGGGCGCATGGTCGGTGAGGATGGCGACCTGCTCGAGCGCCTCGGCGAGGGTATGGCCGTCGTATGGATTGCCGGGCATCGACCGCATGCCGACGATGAGGCCGCCGTCGACCGTCGTGGCCACGCTGACCTTGCAGCCGAATTCGTAGCGAACCCGCGCCTTGCCCTTGGAGATGCAGTCGACGTTCGGCTCGTGAAGCGCGTAGATCTTGCCGCCACCCTTTACGGGCTGGCTCAGCAGCCGGGACGTCAGCACCAGCGCGTCGCACACCCGCTCGCGCAGCGGCCCCTCGGGGATGCCGGGCAGATGGCGGCGCAGGTCGCGCAGAACCCGGCCGGTGTAGCCCTTCAGCGTTCGCAACGCCTTGCGCATCCGCTTGAACTGCTTCGCATGGGCATATCGGCCGACCTGAGCGGCGAGCCGCGGCGCCAGGCGCGCATAGCTCTGCCGAAGGGTGACCCCAGCCTCGCCTGCGAGATCGACCAGCCGCGCCCGAGCCCGGTCGTAGAGCCGGCTGTCGGTGGGATGGGCGATGGCCTTCTCCATCACGGTCGTGTCCACCGCCACGGCGTCGAGCGCCTGTTTCTCGACGGCGCCCGACTTTTGCGCCGCCTCGATGGTCCTCGTCAGTAGATACTCGACGCCTTCCTCGCCGATGCGTTTGCGCCAGCGCACGAGCGAACTGGGGTCGATGGGCGGGCGGTGTTGGAAGAACGTCTCGCCGGTGAAGTGCTGGTAGTAGGGGTTTTCAACCCATCGCGCGACGACGGCCTCGTCCGACAGCCGGAAGGCGTGCTGCAGGTAGAGCAATCCCGCCACCAGCCGCGGCGAGATCGCCGGTCTGCCGACCGCCGACGGGAAAAAGCCCGCCCACTCGCGCTCGAAGAACTCCCAGTCGATCAGCCCGGTCAGCGCGACGAGCTCATGGCGCATGTCGATCAGATCGACGAGCCGGGGGCGCAGGAGATCGTCCTGCTCGGGAGGGCGCGGGCGATGCTTCATCGGGCGATCCAGAATTGCAGGGTTCCGCACGGGATTCTACGAAACCCTGCAGCCGCCCGCCACCAAAACCCCGGTTTTCTCACGCACTATCAGCTGCTTGGGTGTTGTTCAGGCCGAACTACCGAAGTTTCAGAGTAGGCGACAACTTCCCTGACAGGGCGGGAAAGGTTATGACGCTAGATTTCTGTCATCGGCGAAAGGACGGATGCTGCGGAAGCGTCGACTGACCGAAGTGTGCAGAGGCCTGCCAACACAACCCTTGCGTTGCGTACGATGCCCTGCCCGCTTCGGAAACCATCGTCCCGATTGACCCAACACCCGTCATGCACCAACATTCTGTCAAACCACTGGATGGGGTATTCCAGCACTTCTTCAACATTGGAAATAGGATGGCGCATGAAAAGTTTTTGTTATACCGCAATTGCAGTGTCGGCTTTTGCACTAGGCTGGATAAACAGCCCATCTCCTGCTGGAGCATTTGAAAAGGAGGTGACCAGCGAAGCGGGTGAGTTCGCTGGCGGTGCGGCTGGTGCTATTGTAGGCGCTGCGGTAGGCGCGGCCGTAGGTGGGCCAGGCGGTGCAATTGTAGGTGGAGCAATCGGCGGATACGTCGGAGCGAAAGGTGGACGTGAAATTGGTGAAGGAGCGGGAACCGCTCTTGAGTCTGCGCGCCGCTCCTCAGAAAGTTTCGGGAGTGGAAAAACCAGGGAAAAATATAATGCTCCCGTAAATTTCGATTAGCCTCAAATAGCTAAGCTTTGCCGTAAATAGTATTTTATCTCAAACAAGTTTCCATTGCACTTTTCTGCGTCCTCAAATCTTAGAGGGTGTGTGAGAAGTCATGTTGGCGCGAGACGGCGGAGCATTTGAGCGAAGCCGACGATGGTGATCAGCGTTTTCGAGGCCTGGACGCGAAACTCGTAGTCCTGCGACATGCGGCGATATCGCCCGAGCCAACCGAAGGTTCGCTCGACGATCCAGTGTACGCCTCCGGTGAGAACCGCGGCTAAGCGGCGTTGAAGGCGGGGTTTCTTAGGGTCAGGACCCATTAATCGGCTTGCGGTCGCCTCGCCGGCCTGATTCAAGCTTCCCGTGTGACGGGGGCATGATGAGCAACCTTTTCTGGCTGACGGCGGCGCAGATGGCGCGGCTCCGACCGTTCTTTCCGAAGAGCCATGGCAGGCCGCGCGTCGATGACCGACGCGTGTTGAGCGGGATTATCTTTATCAACCGCAATGGATTGCGCTGGCGCGACGCGCCGCCGGAGTACGGGCCGCCCAAGACACTGTACAACCGCTGGGTCCGGTGGAGCCGGATGGGCGTCTTTGCCCGGATCATGGAGGGGCTGGCCGCCGAAAGCGCCGGCGAGGCCGAGCGCAAGACGATCATGATCGACGCGACCTATCTGAAGGCGCACCGCACGGCCTCGAGCCTGCGGATGAAAAAGGGGGGGCCGAGGATCGGCGCGGACGTCTGATCGGACGCACTAAGGGCGGCATGAACACGAAGCTGCACGCCGTCAGCGACGCCGAGGGCCGTCCGCTGCAGTTCTTCATGACCGCGGGCCAGGTCAGCGACTACACCGGCGCGGCGGCGCTGCTGAGCGGCCTGCCAGCCGCCGACTGGCTGATCGCCGACCGCGGCTACGACGCGACATGGTTCCGAGAAGCGTTGCAGCACAGAGGGATACGGCCCTGCATCCCCAGCCGTAAGTCGCGCGGCGAGCCCGTCCGTTACGACCGGCGTCGCTACAAGCGCCGAAACCGCATCGAGATCATGTTCGGCCGCCTGAAGGACTGGCGCCGCATCGCCACCCGCTACGACCGATGCCCAAGGATCTTCCTTTCGGCCGTCGCCCTCGCCGCTACCGTGCTCTTCTGGCTATGAAATCGAATGAGATGCCGTAACGGGGCTCGCGTCGCGCATGCCCGTCACCGCTTGCAGGAGGAGAGGCAAGCTGTCGCCGTTCCCGTATCGAAATCACGAGGAGGGCTGCGGGATGAGACTGTTCGTCGGATTGGACGTTTCGCTGGAGAAGACCGCGATTTGCGTGATCAGCGAACACGGCAGGATCGTGAAGGAGGCGCAGGTG
>CAYGUQ010000449.1:0-727 GCA_964352995.1 uncultured Rhodobacterales bacterium | reverse complement strand
ACCGGCCTCGAGGCCAATGGCGGCGACGTCGCCGCCATTGGCCTCGAGGCCGGTCCGTTGTCGCAGTGGCTGCATCGCGGGCTGACGGCGGCCGGGTGGGATGCCGTCCTGATGGAAACCCGGCAGGTGAAGGGTGCCCTCAAGGCCATGCCGATCAAGACGGATCGGCGGGACGCCGAGGGCATCGCGCGGCTGCTGCACCTCGGCTGGTTCCGTCCGGTCCATTGCAAGTCGGTGTCGGCGCAGGAGGTCCGCGCCGTGCTCGGCGCGCGAAAGTCCGTCCAGCAGGGCATGATCGCGCTGGAGATGTCGATGCGGGGAATCCTGCGGAACTTCGGCCTGAAGGTCGGCGCGATCTCTCGCGGCCGGTTCGAGCAGCGCATCCGGGAGCTGGTGACAGGCAACCCGATGCTGGAGTGCGCCGCCGAGCCGATGCTGCGGGCGCGCGCCGCACTGCGGCGGGAGCTTGCGAGTCTTGAGAGGCGCGTCCGGCAACTTGCGCAGGATGATCCGGCGTGCAGGAGACTGATGTCGATGCCCGGCGTCGGCGCGGTCGTCGCGCTGACCTTCCGTTCCGCCGTCGACGACCCTGGCCGCTTCACGTCTTCGAAGAACGTCGGGCCGTGGGTCGGCCTCACGCCCTCGCGCAACCAGTCCGGCGAGCGCGACGTCTCCGGCGGGATCACCAAGGCCAGCGACGTCAACCTGCGCCGCGCGCTTTGCCAGG
>CAYGUQ010000448.1:0-4017 GCA_964352995.1 uncultured Rhodobacterales bacterium | reverse complement strand
CCGTCGCGGCGGCCGCGAGGACGAGGCCGCGCTTTACGCGCCGTTCGGTTCTGGCCATGAGGGGGTCTCGCTCCGGATGGCGCGCCGCGCCGCTGGATGCTGAATGGTCGCTCGCGGGCGACGTTGCAAGACGGGAGCCGGCCCATGCGGCTTGAGCGGGACGTTTTCGACGAAGGCGGGGGCGACGGCGCGCCTCTGGTGGTGGCGCACGGCCTGCTCGGGGCCGCGCGCAACTGGGGCGCGCTGGCCAAGCGCATGGCGCGGTCGCGCAAGGTCGTGGCGGTCGACATGCGCAACCACGGCCGCAGCGGCTGGAGCGACGACGTCGGCTATCCCGCCATGGCCGCGGACCTCGCGGCCGTGATCGAGGAGGACTGCGGCGGCAGGGCCGACGTGCTGGGGCATTCGATGGGCGGCAAGGCGGCCATGGCGCTGGCGCTCACCCGGCCCGAGACGGTCTCCCGCCTCGTCGTCGCCGACATCGCTCCCGTCGCCTACGCGCATTCGCACACTCAAACCCTTGACGCGATGGCCGAGGTCGACCTCTCGGTCGTCACGCGCCGCTCCGACGCAGACGCGCAGCTCGCGCAAAAGGTTCCCGACGCCGCCCTGCGCAGCTTCGTGCTGCAGAACCTCGCGCTCTCGCCGGAAGGCGCGACGTGGCGGCCGAACATCGCCGCGCTGCGGGCCGGGCACGCCTCGCTCGTCGGCTGGCCGGACGAACTGTCGGACCTGCCGGACGGCGCGCTCTTCTTCGGCGACGCGCTGTTCCTGCGCGGCGCGCGGTCGGACTACGTGGCGGGGGCCGCGCTGCCGGCCATAGAGGCGCTGTTTCCGACCGCCCGCGTCGAGACGGTGGCCGACGCCGGCCACTGGCTGCACGCCGACCAGCCCGGCCCCTTCCTCGCCGCCGTCGAGCGGTTTCTTGACGGCTGAGCCGCGCATCGCGCAGCATCGCGCCATGAAGGAAGAAGTCGCGCTCAGCGCCGCCATCGAAAGCTATTACCGCGACGACGCCCCCGCCGGCCTGCGCAAGGCGGTCGAGGCGGCCGGCGGCGACCCCGCCCTCTCCGAGGGCTATCCCCATCGCTCGGCCATGAAGAGCAAGGCCTACCGCGAGGCGAAGGACGCGCTGCAGATCGAGGCGGTCAAGATGCAGGCGTGGGCGCGGCACACGGGCGCCCGCGTCGCCATCGTCTTCGAGGGGCGCGACGCGGCGGGCAAGGGCGGCGCCATCCGGCGCTTCTCGCGCAACCTCAACCCGCGCGGCGCCCGCATCGTCGCGCTGCCTAAGCCCAGCGACGCCGAGGCCGGCCAGTGGTACTTCCAGCGCTACGCCGCCCACCTGCCCGGCCCCGGCGAGATCGTGTTCTTCGACCGCTCCTGGTACAATCGCGGCGTCGTCGAGCACGTCTTCGGCTTCTGCGAGCCGGCCGAGCGCGAGCGCTTCTTCCGCCAGGTCCCCGGCTTCGAGACGATGCTCGTCGAGGACGGGATCATCCTCGTGAAGCTCTGGCTCACCATCGGCCGCGCCGAGCAGATGCGCCGCTTCCTGGACCGCGCGAGAGACCCGCTGCGCCGCTGGAAGCTGTCGCCCATCGACGTCGCCGCGCTGGAGAAATGGGAGGCGTACTCCGCGGCCATCGGCGAGACGCTGGCGCGCAGCCACACCGCGATCGCGCCATGGACGGTGCTGCGCGCCGACGACAAGCGCCGCGCGCGCATCGAGGCGATGCGCGTCGCGCTCAGCCGCATCGACTATGACGGGCGCGACCTCAAGGCCGTGGGCGACCCCGACCCCGAGCTGAGCGGCCCGCCGGACCGGATGCCGCTGGCGCAGGAGTGACGCCGCGGCCTTGCGCCGCCGCCGGCGCGGGGCCATCTGCCGGCTATGGTCGGACTTCCTCACCCCAGCCGCGACGCGCGGTTCTACGACGGCGTCGGGGCCCGTCGACTCGCAGTCTTCGTCGTCGACGCCGCTCTTGTCACCGGGGCCGCCGCCCTCGCGGTGCTGGCGTTCGGCGTGGCGACGCTCGGCGTCGGCCTCGCCCTCGGCCTGCCCATCGCGCTCACCGTCAGCTTCCTCTACCGCTTCCTCACGCTGGCGCGGTGGTCGGCGACGCCGGGCATGGCGCTCTTCGGGCTTGAGGCGCGCGGCTGGAGCGGCGCGCGGCTGAGCGACGCCGAGGCGGCCATCCACACCGGCGCGTTCCTGCTCTGCTTCCACCTCGTCGCCCCGCAGCTCGTCAGCGTCGCGCTGATGGCGCTGCGGCCCGACGGGCGGGGCCTGCACGATCTCGCGATCGGCGCCGCGGTGATCAACGCGCCCGACGATTCCGTCGCGGACATGCAGGCGGGCTAACCATTCATCTCGCGTGACGTGGTGTCGTTTCGCGTCTAGTGTTCCTGCATGGGTTGTGCGCTGAAGGGGCGCAGCCCGGACGGAGACGCCATGAGCCACATCAACAAGAAGATCACCGCGCAGTTCTTCCTGACGGCCACGCAGCCCTGTCCGTATCTGCCCGGCCGCGAAGAGCGCAAGGTGTTCACCACGCTGCGCGGGCGCGACGCCGTCTCGGTCAACGACGAGCTGTCGCTGCGCGGCTTCCGCCGCAGCCAGAGCGTCGCCTACCGACCCTCCTGCCCCACCTGCTCCGCCTGCCTGTCCACGCGGATACCCGTCGAGGGCTTCCAGCCCACGCGCAGCCAGCGCCGGATCATGTCGCGCAACGCCGACCTCTCGCGCCGCGCCTGCGCGCCCTGGGCCACCGAGGAGCAGTACGGCCTCTTCCGCCGCTATCTCGACGCGCGCCACTGCGACGGCGGCATGGCCGAGATGGACGCCTCCGAATTCGCCGCCATGATCGAGGAGACGCCGGTGCGCTCCCGCGTGGTGGAGTACCATGACCCCGCCGCCCCGCGCGGCCGCTCGCTTCGCGGCGCCTGCCTGACCGACCTCACGGCGGACGGGCTGTCGATGGTCTACAGCTTCTTCGAGCCGCAGGAGTCGCGCCGGTCGCTGGGCGCATTCATGATCCTCGACCATCTGGAGATCGCGCGCGAGGCGGGGCTGCCTTACGTCTATCTCGGCTACTGGGTGCCGGGCTCGCCGAAGATGGACTACAAGGCCGCCTTCCGCCCCTTCGAGGTGTATGTCCGCGGCCGCTGGCGGCTGATGCGCGACGCCGCCGAGGCCGCCGCCGCGGCGCCGCGCGGCCCGGCGCCCTTCGACGCGCTCTGAAGCCGGTCGTTCTTCAGGCGATCCTGGCCCTCAGGCGATGTCCGCGCGCCAGCGCGGCGCCGGCGACGCGGCCATGTAGGCGTGGAGCGCGTCCACCGCCTCGTAGAAGCGCCCCGCCTTCACCGCCGGCTCCGCGGCCTTCTCCAGCGCCGTGACCGCCGCCCTCGCCTTGTTCTCCCACTTCGCGTCGTGCGGGGAGTAGAGCCCGGCCTCGAGCGCCGCGGCGCAGCGCTGGAGGTGCTTCTCGTAGCGCGCGGCGCCGTATTTCCGCCATGCCGCCGCATGGGTCGGGTTCTCCCAGGGCGGCCGGCATTCGCGCATGGCCTCGTAGAACGCCACGCGCTGCGCGAAGCCGGGCCGCGCCCAGCGGCGGTAGACCGAGCAGAGCTCCGACGTCGTGATCGGCGTCGCCGCCTCCACGCGCTGCCCGATCTTCACGGCCTCCTTGCGGGTGATGGCGTCCATATCGAGCCCGTCGAGCACGAAATGGATCTGCGCGCCGCCGCCGTTTCCGACGATCCACTCGATGCCGAACTTGCAGGCGCGGCGGATCATCAGCCACTCCACGCTCTCCTCCGGGCTGCGGCCGTGCTCGCGCGCGATCTTGTCTTCCGGCGCGGCGAGCGTGCGGTAGGGATTGTACTTCGGATGGGCGTAGAGCCGGTCGAGATAGCCCTTCACGTCGTGGATGTTCTCCACCCCGGTCGTCGCGTCGAAGTCTCCGGCGGCGACGTACGCGATCGGGCGGACGCCGCCGGGGTCGCTGACGAAGATGG
>CAYGUQ010000447.1:0-4025 GCA_964352995.1 uncultured Rhodobacterales bacterium | reverse complement strand
CCCGTGGCGCGAGCGAGAGAGGTCGCTCGTCTTCATCGGAGACTACGAGGCTGACTATTGGAAGGAGTTGAAGTCGGTCTTGGAGCGTCGGCATCCCGCGGCTGGAGGGCCCGGCGACAAAGTCACGATCGACTTCGACTACGAGCCTGTCGAGGCCCTCCAATCCCTGCTCACAAGGACGGCCTGCGACGGGCAGCACACGGCAATCGGCGGGACTGCCCAGATGGTCAAGGTCTACCCGTACGGAAACACCCTTCCGTTCGTGGTCCGCCCTCCCTCGGACTCGCATTACTTGCTAGGCCGCAGGCTATTCGAGTGGGAGAAGACCGAATACCCGGTGCTGGACCTTACCGGAGCCACTCCGATTGTCTACTACCCGATGCGCGGCATCCCGCTCCTTCGCGATCTCGCCGGGTCGGGGGCGGCTAAAGGCTAACTACTCCCGACATTGTCCCTAGCGGCGCCTGGTGCTCGGCGGGCGCCCTCACTGCTCCCTCCACTCCACTGGCCCCCTCCGCCATCACCGCCTCCAGCGTGACGTCCTCGCCCTGCCTCCCGTCGAGAATCGCCTAGAAGATATCCGGCGTAAGCGCTGAGCCATCCTCATGGCGGATCACTTGGCTTTTCATTGGGCTCCGCCATCGGCGGCTTTCGAGAGAGCACTATGGCGACAGTCGACCAGGGCGCGGCCCGGCGAACGGCCGGACCGAGCGAGACCAGCCGGTCGCAGGCCCCGCGCTGGCGGTCGCGCCCGCGTCGACGCCGAGCACGAACTTCGACATGATGCGCGGCGCGGGAAGCAGCCATTCGAGCGATGAGGTCCCCACTGTCATTTCAAGTCAGAAAGCGCCCTTGGAACATCTCATGAAAAACGTTTACCGTGCGCACCGCAAAGGTGTGCCTAGCCGACCTCCTAGTTGCCAAGAGCCCCCTCTTCCCATTCTGTGCTGCTGGTCGGGACAGGAATAACCAAGCGCAAGACAGGAGCGCTGATATGGAAAACAATACCACAATTCGTGTATTCTATTCTTGGCAAAGCGACTCGCCGAAGAACACAAATCTTAGTGCAATCCGTAAGGCACTCTCGGATGCCTGCGTGCGCTTACAGGCAGCAAAACCTGAAATAAAGCTGGTCCCTGATGAAGCGACACGCGATACGAGTGGCAGTCCCAAGATCGCAGATAAGATCATCGAGAAGATCGAGGCAGCTTCAATCTTCATCGCCGACATAACCACCATTACGCCGTCTGGTGCGGAAAGGCCGTGCCCCAATCCAAATGTCGGCTTCGAGCTAGGTTACGCTGTCGCGACGTTGGGCTGGGACCGCATCATCCTCTTATTCAACACCGCGGTTGGCAAGTTTCCTTCAGACCTTCCGTTTGACTTCGCCCAGAACCGCGTGAGCCCTTACTGCTACGCGCTGGGTGATCCCTCCTCGAAGTGCGACAATCTGAGCAAATTAATTGAAGTCGCCTTGAAAGCTATACTCGAAAAAAATCCAAAGCGGCCGGCTGAGCTTAAAGGATTATTGCCAGAGAAAATCAAGCACGATCATGATGTCGAGAATATGCGTTGGCTAATGGATACGCTTCATATCCCGACACTCCAGCAACACATTGAGGAGATGCCGCATCTGATCAGTGACAGGGCAATTCATTTTTTTGAGAGTTTCCGTGGGGTTGTAGAAAATCATCTGTTCAGCCTTTACGATCCTGTGCTGCGTGAAGCGGTCGATAGGCTCCATCATGGCTGGCGACGGGCAATCTCCCATTGTGAAGAGTATCATTCGACCTCAAGTGGAAGTTCTCACGTCTTTAGCAATCCTGGCGATTTACCTCTGATCGGCTCGCGTCAAGAAGCCTGGGATGACATCGACGCTGGTCGGCACGAGATGGCTGCGGGCCTCTCCACCATTTTGGATCGACTGCGCAGTAACTATATCGAAATCAGTATCATGAGTTCCAATGAACGGGCATGGAATAAGTATCTTGCCTTTCAGCGCGATGTGGTTGCGTGTTATAAGTAGCGGCTGAAAAAATGCGTGAGGATAGGTAGCAAAACCTACGAGATCGCCGCATTTTTAGCTGCGAATAGTTGCTTTCCACCCCATCTAGGTGTTTCCGGGTATCGCCACGAACAACTGCTTCGTGCGCATCCCCGCCGAGCTCGGGTGGAGAGCCAACAGCCCAAGTCGCTATGGACTGCCCCGTCCGAGCGACCGCTGTTGAGGATGCTACTGCCGTTCGAGCGACCGGCCGTCTACCGAAGTGAGCCGGGCGCCCCTCGACCGGCCGGAACCGGGAGAGGCCTCTCAGGGCGATGGCCTCGATGACGCGTGGCAGCGAACGGCTGCAGTCGCCGTCGACGGCCGGTCGCGAGCGCCGTTCTGGTGGTGCCTGTCGCGGCGACGCGCCTGGCACCCGACGACACGATGCGCGGACTCCTGCCGTTCGCGCCCACCGGCTGCCGCGTCGGCTGTGCGGGACTTTGCAGACACTCGATGCAGACGGGGGAAGGTCGGGAAAGTTCTGGCAGCGGACCTTCGCTGCGGTAGGCTTCGATGTCAGCTCCGGGCCGCTTCCCGACCTGGTCGGTTAGGGCGGCGAGCGAGGTGCCGCTCGACACGCGCAGACGGCCTCTGGGCGCTGCCAGGATGTAGACGCCCGGTGCGGCGATGTCGATGTGGGGGCCGCGGCTCGCGTTGCGGTGAACGGCGCCCTCGCGGTCCACGGCCGTGACAGCCAGCGTGAAGGAGACGGCCGCCGGGTATTGCGGCGGCTCGTCGGGCCCCAGAATCCCGGCCGCGGCGACGAACGTCATCCCATCCGCAGCGGCCCGGCCCAAGGCGCGGTCCATCAGTTTGTCATAGGGCCCGGCGAGGCTGACGTTGACGACCTGCACACCCTCGGCGGCCAGCCGATCGGCCGCGCGCAGGATCGGCGTGACACCCGCCGCGTCGCCGCCCCCGAGCGCCGGGTCGACGATCAGCGCGCTGAGGAGCGCCGCGACCCGCAGCCGGTCGGGCCCGACGAGGAGTTCAGCGACAAGTGCGCCATGATCCGACTCGGGCGCTGCCCCCTCCGTAAAAGCACGCTTCAGGATGCGGCCGTCCGCCAGGCCGGGATGCTCCGTAGCCACGCCCGCGTCGATCATGCCCACGCGGACCTGCGCGCGGCATCCCTGCGCCGGCCAGCCGATCATCGCCCCGGAATGGTCGCGTCCGCCGCCCGCCATGGCGACGGGCGCCTGATACACGTGATCGGCTCCCGCCGTGATGCCTGGCGCCGCCGTCTCGATCTCTGCGATAGCCTCCGGGATCGTGGCGCCCTCCGGAATCTCGAAGGATACGAGGGTGTCGCCCAAATCCGGCGGAGGGTGGATCGCGCGCACCGCGCAGCCAGGGGTCTCGGCGGCCGCGACCAGATCCTCCCGCGCTTCGGCGGTCAGCACGATCAACTCGCGCGCATCGACCACGGCCGGTGCGTCCGCAGGCGTCTGGTCCCGCAGGGCGGGTGTGCAGCCCATCAAGGCAAGCCAGGGCGTCAGGACGCGGCGCATGGGTCCGCTCCTCGGCCGGAAGCGCGATCAGGGGCGAGGCGGCGAGCACGCGCCGCCCCGCCTCGCGCGCGGTCTCGTCCGCGAAGGCCACGCGGTAGAGACCGCCGGCGGATGGGCCGTCGACGATCCGGCCGCCGGCCTCGCGCAAGAGCGCCTCGATCTCGCCGGCCGTGGCCGCAGGCGCGAAGGCGACGCCGAGGACCGCGCCCTCAGCGTCCTCGGTGACGGTGCGGTGGAGCGGCGCCTCGCCTGGCGCGAGCGCGTTGTAGGCGCCCTGCCCAGGGACGACGACACCCGGGACCGCCGCCGCGATGCGCCGGATCGGGGCGCGGGATGCCGCGGGGCGCGCCGTTCGCCCGGTCTCTGCCTCAAGGCGTATCCAGCCGAAGGCGCGCGCGTCGGGTCCCTCGGCAGCCTGCGCCAAGGCGCTCGGTGTGCGCTATGATACGATCAATATCGCACCGGGT
>CAYGUQ010000446.1:0-4029 GCA_964352995.1 uncultured Rhodobacterales bacterium | reverse complement strand
GAGGAACGCGCGGCGGCCCGCGCGTTCCTCCGGCGCGTCGGCGCGCGCGGTCTCGATCGGCCCGGCGGCGTTCTCGCCCCGCGCGAGGATGTGCGCGAAGCGCGCCGCATATCGGTCGCGGAACTCCGGCAGCCGCGAGTGATAGAGCCCGGCGGCGAGGGTCCAGTCGCCGGCCTCGGCGTAGTTCTCGAGCAGGAAGCGCGCCGCGTAGTCGGCGTTCGCCGTCGGATCGAACATCGCGCGGACGGAGGCGAACGCCTGACCGTGCCAGCGATGGTTGAGCTGGAAGCAGCCCACGTCGAAACTCGTCGCGCCGCGCGCCTGCTCCTGGGCGACATAGGCCAGCGCCGCGTCGAGGTCGTCGAACCACCGGCCCTCGCCCTCCATGTTCACGGTCCAGGGCCACGGCTTGAGCGCGCCCTCGACGGCGCGCCCGGTCTCGGTGCGGGTGATCGCGCGCATCACCGCGCGCGGCACGCCCGCCGCGTCCGCGGCGCGGTCGGCCTCTGCGAGGCATATCGCCGAGGGGTCGTGGGGCGCCGCGCGGCGCAGCAGGCCCGCGGCGTCGGCGGCGACCGGCGCGAACGCCGCAAGGCAGGCCAGCGCCAGGAGCCCCTTCAGCGACGCGAACGCGCCCGAAAGACCCCAGACCGCCGGCCCGCCCCTGTGCGCCATGTCAGCCCCCGGCCACAAGGCCGAGGATCCGGAGCTGGTAGAACTCCACCAGCAGCCGCCCCGTGGTGCCCATCGTGATCCAGAAGGTCACGGCGATGGCCGCGAGCTTCGGCACGAAGGTCAGCGTCATCTCCTGCACGGAGGTCAGGGCCTGCAGGAGGCCGATGACGACGCCGACGGCCAGCGCCACCATCAGGATGGGGCTCGCCATGACAAGGGTCGTCCACAGCATCTCACGCATGAGATCGAGAATGTCGCCCTCGCTCATGGCGCGTCAGACCGGCATGCGGAGGATTTCGTTGTAGGCCTCCACGACCTTGTCGCGCACCGTGGTGGCGGTCTCGACCGCGAGCTCGGTGGCCGCGAGCGCCTGCACGACGGACTGGGCGTCGGCCTTGCCGGAGATGCCGGCCATGGTCGTGCGCTCGGCCTGGCGGATGCCCTGCAGCGTCTCCATGGCGCTGTCGCGCAGCGCCTGGCCGAAGTCGAGCTTGGCGCCCCGCAGCGAGGGCTCCGCCCGCGCCGCCGGTTTGATGTCTGTATAGAGTTGCCCCGCAAGGGCTGAGCGGATGTCCATCCTGGTCACCGTTTGATGAGATCGAGCACCGACGCGGACATGCGTCGGGTCTGGTCGAAGATGCGCAGGTTCGCCTCGTAGCTGCGCTGCGCCTCCCGCGCGTCGGCCACCTCGACCATGAGGCGGACCGATGAGCCCTCGTAGTACCCTTCGGCGTCCGCCATCGGGTGCGAGGGGTCGTAGACTTTCGGAAGTTCGGCGTTGTCGAGCGCCATGGCGTCCACCGCCACGCCGCCCGTCTCGCGCTGCACGCCGAAGGCGAGCATCTTGCGCCGGAAGCCCGGCGTGTCGGCGTTGGCGATGTTCTCGGCGATCACCCTGAGCCGCTGGCTCTGCGCCTGCATGCCCGACGTGGCGACCTTCTGCACCTCGCTGAAATCAACCATCCCTCTGCCTTTCTGGTCAGCGTCGGCCGAGGCCGGCGCGCAGGATGTCCATGGTCTTGCCGTAGATCGCGAGAGCGCGGCCATGCGCGCCCATCGCCTGCGAGCCGCGGGCCACCTGGTCGGGCAGCGACACGGTGTTGCCGTTCGGGCTGGCCGCGTCGGGCGCGGTCTCCATGAGCGGATCGAGCCGGACGGTCGCGCCGCCGGCCAGATGGGTCGGTCGCGTGGACCGAAGCGCCTCCCGCTCCCGGACCACCGCCTCGAAGGGCTTGAGGTCCTGCGCGGCGTAGCCGGGCGTGTCGGCGTTGGCGATGTTGCGGGCCACAAGCGCATGGCGTCCCGCCGCATGGCGGGCCATGGCGTCGGCCATCTTGAGAATCGCGATGTCGTTCATTCAGGGTTCTCCCCTCGCTTCGCAACTGCTGGTTAAGCCCGAAGCGGTTACCCAAACGTGTCCGCGAAAGGCGTCGCGGCGTTTTACGGGCGGAAAAAATGGATGGGACGTCGGTGAGCGCGCAGGATGCGCGCGGCCTCGACGGGCTGACGGCGCGGATCTCCGCGCTGCGCCCGGTGCGGCGCTGGGGCGAAGTGGCGGCGGTGGACAGCGCGGCCCTGCGGCTGCGCGGCCTGGGTCGCTCCGGCAGGCGGGGAGACCGGGTGCGAATCGCGCCGGAGGGCCGCCCCGAGGTGCTCGCCGAGATCGTCGCCGTAGACGGCGAGGGCGCCCGCGCGATGTGGTTCGGCACCGGGGAGGGCGTCGCCGTCGGCGACCGCGCCTGGCTCGAGCCGCAGGCCGGCGTGCGCCCCTGCCCCGCCTGGATCGGCCGCGTGGTCGATGCGTTCGGCGCCCCGCTCGACAGCGCGCCGCTGGAGGAAGGGCTGCGCCCCGCCCCGCTGCGCCGCGCCCCGCCGCCGGCGGCCCTGCGCCGGGGCCTGGGATCGCGCCTCGACACCGGCCTCAGCGCCTTCGACACGCTTCTGCCGCTGGTGCGCGGCCAGCGCGTCGGCCTCTTCGCCGGCTCCGGCGTCGGCAAGTCGACGCTGCTCGGCAAGCTCGCGCGCGGCGTGTCGGCGGACGTCGTCGTCGTCGGGCTGATCGGCGAACGCGGCCGCGAAGTGCGCGACTTCGTCGAGCGCGGCCTGGGGCCCGACGGCATGCGGCGCGCCGTGGTGGTCGCCGCGACGTCGGACCAGGCGCCGCTCGCTAAGCGGCAGGCGGCGTGGCTGGCGACCGCGGTGGCCGAGAGCTTCCGCGACCAGGGCCTGCACGTCCTGCTCCTGATCGATTCGGTGACGCGCTTCGCCGAGGCCCACCGCGAGGTGGCGCTCGCCGCCGGCGAGGCCCCGTCGCTGCGCGCCTACCCGCCCTCGACGGCCCACGCCATCGCCCAGCTCGTCGAGCGCGCGGGGCCGGGCCATGGCGCTCAGGGCGACATCACGGCGATCTACAGCGTCCTCGTCGCGGGCTCCGACATGGAGGAGCCGGTGGCCGACATCACGCGCGGCGTGCTGGACGGGCATCTCGTGCTCGACCGCGCCATCGCCGAGCGGGGCCGCTTCCCGGCCGTCGACGTGCGCCGCTCCGTCTCGCGCTCGCTGCCGGACGCGGCGAGCGAGCCGGAGAACGCCCTCATCGCCCTCGCCCGGCGCCGCATCGCCGCCTACGAGGACATCGAGCCGATGATCCGCACGGGGCTCTACGCGGCGGGGGCCGATCCGGAGGCGGACGCGGCCGTGGCGGCCCGCGACGCCCTGGAGGCCTTCGTCGCCTCGAACAGCCCCGGAGGAGCGGCGGACGCCTTCGGCAGGCTGGCCGAGGCGCTCGGCGTCGACCCCGCCGCCGCGACCGAAGCAGACGCCGCCGGCCGACCGACGCCGCACCCAGAGCGACGGTCCACCTGACTGCGTCGCCCCCGCTTGAGGCCCTCTTTCGGCGCGATTTCCCGGGCGACGACCGGGTCCGGTCGGCGCGCGGGGCGCTCTGGGCTGGAACCGTCAGGCGGACCGGGGGAGCCGGCCCCGGGGGGCCTGACCCGGCGCTGCGCTCTCGGTCTTCGCGCACGGCGCGCCGTCCCGACCGCCCCCGCAGGCTCAAGGCTGCGGAGGTCGGACGGAGGTCGGAGCGCGGGCCCGAGGCGCGCCTTCTGGCGCGTTTCGGTTCAGGCCCCGGGCGCCGCGCCGCCTGCGCCGGCGCGCGTCGTCACTCCGCCGCGTGCTTCCCGACGGCCGCCTCTCCCGCGGTCTCCCGCGAGGCCTCGCCCGCTGGTCCATCGGGGTTTAGCAGTCGCTCTTCGGTCGGGAGGAGGGTGCGGAGGGCCCGGAGGGCCGGGTAGAACCGGGCCTCCTCGACATGGGCCAGCGCTCCGCGGAGCGCGAGGATGCTCTCGCTGT
>CAYGUQ010000445.1:0-4034 GCA_964352995.1 uncultured Rhodobacterales bacterium | reverse complement strand
GAGCGCGGCCAGCGCCATGACGATCCCGGGCGTGCAGAAGCCGCACTGGCTGCCGTGATGCGCCACGAGCGCGGCCTGAACCGGGTGCGGCGCCGCCGGCGTCCCCAGCCCCTCGACGGTCACGACATGGGCGCCGTCGAGCGAGCCTGTCAGCCGGATGCAGGCGTTGACCGGCGCATAGGCCATGCCGTCGCCGTCTGGCCTGCCCACGAGCACCGTGCAGGCGCCGCAGTCGCCCTCGGCGCAGCCCTCCTTCGTCCCGCGCAGCCGGCGCTGCAGCCTCAGGAAGTCGAGCAGCGTGTCGCGCGGGCCGGGCCGCGCCGACACCGCGTCGTCGTTGAGCAGGAACCGGACATGGTCGCGCGCCATCAGCTTCCCCGGTAGGTCGAATATCCGTAGGGCGACACCAGCAGCGGGACGTGATGATGCCCGCCGTCCGGATCAAGCCCGAAGCGCACCGGCACGACGCCCAAAAACGGCGTCTCGCGGCCCGTCTTCATGTAGTCGGCGACGTGGAAGCGCAATTCGTAGACGCCGCGGGTCGCCGTCGCGCCGCCGAGGATCGGCCCGTCCGAGCGGCCGTCCGCGTTGGTGTGGAAGCGCGTCACCAGCGTCTCGCCCCCGTCGTCCAGCCGGTAGAGCTCGACGGCCATGCCGGCCGCGGGCTTGCCGGCGGCGAGGTCCAGCACATGCGTCGTCAGGCTGGCTGCCATCGGGCCTACTCCTTCGGCGGGCAGTCGTTGATCGGGGCGGCCTTCACGATGGGAAAGCAGGCCTCCCATGCGGCCGTGCGCGGCGGCCATGGCGTCAGCGTCTCGGGGCTCTCGTCGAGCTCCAGCACGCCGAGCGCCTGAAGGTCCTTCACGCGGCCGTCGAGATACTCCTTGAGCACGGTGATCTTGCCGCCCGCGAAATGCACGAGCCAGACGTCGTTCACCGCCTGCCGCGCGCCGCGCTGGAAGGTTCGGAACTGCACCTCGACCGCGGCGCGGCCGGCCTCGGCGTCGATGGTGAAGGCGTCGGCGGGAAACCAGAAGCTCGTGTCGGTCGCCTGTTCGCAGAAGAGCGCGAGGTCCGCGAGCGCCGCGTCGCGCCCGACATGGGCGGTGGTGGGATAGGAGAACGCGACATCCTCCGCCAGCGCGCGGCGCATCGCCTGGGCGTCGCAGGCCGCCCAGGAGGTCGCGAAGTCGAAGACCAGCGCCTGCACCATCGCCGCGGTCGTGCCCTCCGCCGCGCGTTCCCCGGCGAACTCGACGCCTTGTCTCACCTCGGCCGCCGAAGCCGCCTCGCCCGGAGCCGTGACGCCGAGCGCCGCTCCGCCCATGGCCAGCGCCGCGAGGGCGCGCCTGCCCGTCGATATCATGCTCTCTCCCGCATCGTCCGCAGGGGCTGGTTAGCCGGGCCGGTTCGGCGCCATGCTGCGGCGCACGCCACGCGCTCCGGAGCCTCAGCCCATGCGTTACCCCAGAGACCTTGCCGGCTACGGCGCGACCCCGCCAGACCCCAAATGGCCCGGCGGGGCCGTCGTCGCCGTCAATTTCGTCGTCAACTACGAGGAAGGCGGCGAAAACTGCCTGCTCCACGGCGACGCGGGCTCCGAAGCCTTCCTGTCGGAGATCGTCGGCGCGGCGGCCTGGCCCGGCCAGCGCCACTGGAACATGGAGACGATCTACGAGTACGGCGCCCGCGCCGGCTTCTGGCGGCTGCATCGCCTGTTCGTCGACCGGGGCCTGCCGGTCACCGTGTTCGGCGTCGCGACCGCGCTGATGCGCGGGCCGGAGCAGGTCGCGGCGATGCGCGAGGCGGGGTGGGAGATCGCCTCCCACGGGCTCAAGTGGATCGAGTACAAGGACTTCCCGCGCGAGGACGAGGCCGCCCACATGGCGGAGGCGATCCGCCTCCACGCCGCGGCGACCGGCGAGCGGCCGCGCGGCTGGTATCTCGGCCGGTGCTCGATGCACAGCGTCGACCTCGCCAGCGATGAGGGCGGGTTCGAGTACGTCGCCGACAGCTACGCCGACGATCTGCCCTACTGGCGCGAGCACGCCGGCCGCGCCCAGCTCATCGTGCCCTACACGCTCGACGCGAACGACATGCGATTCGCCACCCCGCAGGGCTTCAATTCCGGCGACCAGTTCTTCGCCTACCTGCGCGACAGCTTCGACGCCCTCTACGCCGAAGGGCTGGCGGGCCGGCCGGCGATGATGAGCGTCGGGCTGCACTGCCGCCTCGCGGGACGGCCGGGCAGGGCGGCGGCGCTGGCGCGGTTCCTCGACCATGTGCGGGCGCATGACCGCGCCTGGGTGGCGACGCGCCTCGACATCGCCCGCCACTGGGCGGCGACGCATCCACTCACGCCCCGCGAGCGGCCCTCCGCGATGGACCGCGAGACCTTTCTCGCCCGCTTCGGGGCCGTCTTCGAGAACTCGCCCTGGGTCGCCGAGCGCGCCCACGCCGCGGAACTCGGGCCCGCGCACGACAGCGCCGGGGGGCTGCACGCCGCGCTCTGCGCGCAGTTCCGGCTGGCCTCGGGCGACGAGCGGCTCGGCGCGCTGCGCGCCCATCCCGATCTCGCCGGCAAGCTCGCCGCGGCGCGGCGCCTGACGCCCGACAGCGCGGCCGAACAGGCCTCCGCCGGGCTCGACGCGCTGACCGACGCCGAGCGCGAGCGCTTCACGCAGCTGAACGCCGCTTATCAGGCGAAGTTCGGCTTCCCTTTCGTCATCGCGGTGCGCGATCACGACAAGGCGTCGATTCTCGCCGCGTTCGAGGCGCGCCTCGCCGCCGACCCGGCCGAGGAGATCGCCGAGGCCTGCCGGCAGGTGGAGCGCATCGTGCGGCTGCGCCTCGACGCGTTGCTGGCGTGAGGCTCTGGCTCAGGAACCCGCTCGCGATCCTCGCCGAGGGCGCGGGCGGCGGGCTCATCGTCGAGGGCGGGCGCATCGCGGAGCTCGTCGCGCCGGGCCAAACACCGGCGCATGACGCGATCTTCGACGCCGCGTCGCATGTCGTCCTGCCGGGGCTCGTGAACGCGCACCACCACTTCTACCAGACCCTGACGCGCTGCCACCCCGACGCCGTCGACCGCCCGCTGTTTCCATGGCTGCAGGCGCTCTACCCGCTCTGGGCGCGGCTGACGCCCGACGCGCTGCGGCTGGCGACGCGGCTGGCCTTGACCGAACTGCTGATGTCGGGCGTCACGACCTCCTCCGACCACCAGTACGTGTTTCCGGCCGGCATGGACGACGCGATGGACATCCAGGCGGAGGAGGCGGCGCGGCTCGGCGTCCGCATCACGCTCAACCGCGGTTCGATGAACCTCGGGCGGAGCGCCGGCGGGCTGCCGCCGGACGACGTCATCCAGACGCATGACGCGATCATGGCCGACAGCGCCCGCACGGTGGCGCGCTGGCACGACGCGGGCGAGGGGGCCATGACGCAGGTGGCGCTCGCGCCCTGCTCGCCCTTCTCCGTGACGCGCGAGCTGATGCGCGACAGCGCGGCGCTCGCGGCCGAGACGGGCTGCGGCCTGCACACCCATCTCGCCGAGACCGCCGACGAGGACGCCTTCTGCCGCAAGACGTTCGGCCTGCGCCCGCTCGACTATCTGGAGGCCTGCGGATGGATGGGGCCGCGCACCTGGCTCGCCCACGGCGTGCACTTCGACGAGGGCGAGATCGCGCGGCTGGCGCGGGCGGGCGTCGGCGTCTGCCACTGCCCGACCTCCAACATGGTGCTGGCCTCAGGCGCCTGCCGCACGCGGGAGATGGCGGCGGCGGGCGTGAAGCTGGGGCTCGGCGTCGACGGCTCCGCCTCCAACGACAGCTCCAACGCGATGGAGGGCGCGCGCCACGCGCTGATGCTCGCGCGCCACGTCTACGGCGCCGACGTGCCCTGCCGCGACGTGCTGGCCTGGGCGACGGAGGGTTCGGCCGCCTGCCTCGGCCGCGCCGACATCGGCCGGATCGCGCCGGGGATGCAGGCCGATCTGGCGCTGTTCCGGCTCGACGAGCTGCGCTTCTCCGGCGCGC
>CAYGUQ010000444.1:0-4043 GCA_964352995.1 uncultured Rhodobacterales bacterium | reverse complement strand
ACCGAGGGCCGCCGCGCCGGGCGCGCGCATGGCGGGGCGGCCCTCGGTCAGCGTGCCGGTCTTGTCGAAGACGGCGCGGTCCACCAGCGCCAGCCGCTCAAGCGCGGCGCCGTCGCGCAGCATGACGCCGCGCCGGAACAGCGCCCCCGCGGCGGTCGCCTGCGCCATCGGCGCGGCGAGGCCGAGCGCGCAGGGGCAGGTGATGATGAGTGTCGCGATGGCGACGAAGACGGCCTCCCGCAGCGTCGCGCCGTCGCCGATCCACCACAGGAACGCGCCAAGCGCGACGAGATGCACAACGGGCGCGTAGACCGCCGCCGCCTGGTCCGCGAGCCGCGCGATGCGCGACTTCCGCGACTCGGCCTCGGCCATCAGCGCCGCGACCTCGCCGAGCGACGAGCGCTCGCCCACCGCCGTCGCGCGCACCGCCAGCGGACCGGAGAGGTTCATGGCGCCGGCGCGCACCGCCGCGCCCGGCGCGGCCGCCTCCGGCGCGCTCTCGCCGGTGAGCCAGCTCGCGTCGAGGTCGCTCGCGCCCTCCACAACGACGCCGTCGACCGCGACGCGCTCGCCCGGCGCCACCAGCGTGACGTCGCCGGGGCGGATCGCCTCCAGCGCCGTCCACGCCGCGCCCTCCGCCCCGCGCACGACCGCGCCCTGCGGCTGCAGCGCCATGAGCCCGGCGGCCGCCGAGCGGGCGCGGGCGCGCATCAGCCGGTCGAGATAGCGCCCGACGAGCAGCAGGAAGAGCAGCATCACCGCCGCGTCGAAGAACGCCTCCGCCCCGCCATGGGCGGTCTCGTAGACCGAGACGACGGCGGCGAGGATCACCGCCAGCGAGATCGGCGCGTCCATGTTGAGCCGCCCCGCGCGCAGCCCCGAAACCGCCGAGACGAAGAACGGCCGCCCGGCGTAGACGACCACCGGGAGCGCGATCAGCGCCGAGATCCAGTGCATCAGGTCGCGCGTCGCGGCGTCGGCGCCCGACCAGATCGAGACCGAGAGCAGCATCACATTCATCGCCGCGAAGCCCGCCACGCCCATGCGGGCCAGCAGGTCGCGCGTCTCGGCGGCCTCCGCGCGCGCGGCGCTGTCGGCGTCGAGCGCGGGATGGACGGCGAAGCCCTCGGCCTCGGCGACGGCGGCGACGGCGGCGGCGGAGGTCTCGGCGGGCGCATACTCGATCGAGAGCCGCTTCGCGGTGAGGTTCGCGCGGGCGGCCCTGACGCCCGGCGCGCGGGAGAGCGCGCGCTCCAGCGTCGCGACGCAGCCGCCGCAGCGCATCCCCGGCGCCATCAGCTGCAGCAGCGCGACGCCGGGGCGGATCTCGCGGGCGGCCTGCTCCAGCGCGCCCGCGCGGGCGGGGGCGCCGGCGACGGCGGGGTCGGCGAGGGCGACCGCGGCGTCCGCGGGGCAGCAGCCGGCCATGGTCAGAGCGGCCCCGTCACGGCGTCACCACCAGCGGCAGGCTCACCCGGTAGGGCTCCCCGAAACCCGTCGCGGTCAGCGCGATGCGCCACTGGCCATGCGACAGCCGCTCGGCGGCGGTCCAGACGCCCGGGGCGGTCTCGCGCAGCGTCAGCGCCCGGTCGAGCCGCGCGTCGAGGGTGCGCAGCGCCTTGGCCTGCACCTGCAGGCCCGTCAGGGCGGCGCCGTCGCTGAGCCTTCGGGGGCCGGACGGCGCGCCGCCCTCCTCAGCGACCGAAACCGCCCAGCCGCGGGCCGCCTGCGCCTCCGCGGCGGCGCGCGTCTCGTTGAAGTGCTGGCTGGCGACGTATCCGCTGTCGACCACGACGCCGTGGAAGTTGGTCAGCGCGAAGAAGGTCAGCGCCCCGTTGGCGGCGATGATCACGCCGAAGAAGGCGAGGATCGTCAGCAGCATCTTGCGGCCGGTGAAGGGGCGGCCGCGCGGAGCGTAGTCTGAGCGCATCGGCTGCGTCATCCGTCAGTCCTCCGGCCCATGGAACACGGCGCCGACGCGGTCGGCCTCTCCCGGCGCGCCGCCGACGGTGATCTCCTCCAGCACGAAGTCGAAGGCGCGGCGCGGGCCGTCGGCGGGGGCGGTCACCAGCACCCGCACCTCGCGCACGGCGTCGGGCGGCGCGTCGATCTCCAGCGTCGCCGCCGGCGCCGCGGTCGCGCCGGCGGCGGAGAGCGTCGCCCCCGGCAGCCCCTCGGCGCGCAGCAGGAAGCGGCGCGGCTCGGCGACCATGTTCAGCGTCTTGACCGTGTAGCCGTTGCGCACCTCGCCGGTCGTCAGCGGCGTGTAGAGCGGGTTGCGGTCGTGCAGGACGTTGAGGTCGAGGCGGTCGCGCCCCGTCACCATCGCCAGCATGGCGAGTCCGATCGCCGCCCACACCGCGAAGTAGATGAGCGTGCGCGGCCGCAGGACGCGCCGGATCATCGGCACGATGGCATGGTCGCCGGCCTTGTGGCGGTCGTAGTCCCTGAAGGTCGTGTAGGCGATGAGGCCCTGCGCCTGCCCGGTCTTCTCCATCACCGCGTCGCAGGCGTCGATGCACAGCGCGCAGGTGATGCATTCGAGCTGCGGCCCGTTGCGGATGTCGATGCCCATCGGGCAGACGGCGACGCAGGCGTTGCAGTCGACGCAGTCGCCCACCGGCTCGGCGGCGGCGAGCGCCTTCTTGCGATGGCGCGAGCGGGGCTCGCCGCGCCAGTCGTTGTAGGTGACGGTCAGCGAGTTCTCGTCGAGCATCGCGCCCTGGATGCGCGGCCACGGGCACATGTAGATGCAGACCTGCTCGCGCATCAGCCCGGCCAGCGAGTAGGTCGTGAAGGTCAGCACCGCGATGGTGACGTAGGCGACCGTCGCCGCCTGTCCGGTGACGAGTTCGACGAGCAGCGTGGGCGCGTCGGCGAAGTAGAACACCCAGGCGCCGCCCGTCGCCAGCGCGATCAGCAGCCAGACGCCATGCTTGGCGACGCGCTTCTTCAGCTTGTCGGCGGTCCAGCCCTGCTCGTGCAGCCTGATCTGGGCGTTGCGGTCGCCGTCGATGCGGCGCTCCACCCACATGTAGAGGTCGGTCCACACCGTCTGCGGGCAGGCGTAGCCGCACCAGGCGCGCCCGACGGCGGAGGTCACGAGAAACAGGCCGAGGCCGGCCATGATCAGCAGCCCCGCGATGTAGTAGAACTCCTGCGGCCAGATCTCGATGAAGAAGAAATAGAACCGGCGGTTGGCGAGGTCGATCAGCACCGCCTGATCGGGCGCGAACGGCCCCCGATCCCAGCGCAGCCAGGGCGTGACGTAGTAGACCGCCAGCGCGAAGATCAGGAACCGCCACTTGAAGGTGCGGAACACGCCCTTGCCCGCCTTGGGAAAGATCGGCTCGCGCGCCTTGTAGAGCCGCGGCTCCTCGACCTCGACGTCCGGGGCGAGCGGGTTGGGGTTCTCGATGTTCATCGCGCGCCTCTCGCGGCTCAGACGGTCATGCTGTCCGCGCCCATTGGCGACGCGGGCGGGGCGGACGCATTGACCCCGGTCAACCGCAGCCGTCCCGTCGATCAACCTAGCGCATGGCGCGCCCCGGCGCCCCCCCTTGCGGCGCCGCGCCTCAGCGCAGGGCGAAGGCGACCGGCAGCGTCACGTCCAGCGCGCCGGCGCCGAGATCGGCGGGGATCGGCGGCAGCGGCGCGGCGCGCTTGAGCATGTCGAGCATCTCGGCGTCGAGATCGGGGTGGCCGGTGCGCCGGGCGAGACGCGCCGCGCTCACGGCGCCGTCCGCGTGGACGGTGAAGCGCACGGCGCCGACGCCCTCGACGCCCCGACGGCGCGCGGCGTCGGGGTAGCGCTGGCGGGCGGCGAGCGCGGCCTGGAGCCGGGTCAGGTAGGTCAGCCGGGCGCCGTCGGCGGCTGCGGCGGCAGCGGCCGACGACGCGGCGCGTGAAGCCGCCGCAGCCGCCGCGATCTTCTCCGCCGGCGCAGGCCCCGCGGCGGAGGGCGACGCTGCGTTCTTGCGCGCCGAGACTGCGGCGCCGGCGCGCCGCGAGGGGCCGGCGAGCCCTTCCGGACGCGGCAGCGG
>CAYGUQ010000443.1:0-4044 GCA_964352995.1 uncultured Rhodobacterales bacterium | reverse complement strand
AGCGGACGACGCGCTGTCAAGTCATGCGACCCTGCGCCCGTCACGCGGCGCCCGCCGTCAGCCAGTCCAGCGCCTGGCGCCAGAGCCGGCCATAGCCGGGCCACTGCACGAACGGCTCCGGGGCCCAGTGCGGGCCCAGATCCGACATCCATGCAAGGCTGCGACCCCGGCCGTGCGCGCCCACGGCCAGCAGCGGGTGCGCTCCCTGCGCCTGCGGCGCGCGCGCCAGCAGCGTCGCGTCGTCCTTGAGAACCACCTCGTTCAGGCCCAGCAGCACCGGCCACGCCTTGCCGGTCAGGCCGGACAGGATCGGATGATCCGCCGCCAGAATCTCAGCGCTGAAGCCTTCCGGGGTCTCGATCCGGTCGTCCCACGGATGGCATGTGACGGGTAGAACGGCTTCGACCGGCGTGTTTCTCCAGCGCGCCGCCCCGTTGATGCCCTGGAAGCTGAAATAGCCGCCGATCATGGCGAGCCCGCCGCCGGCCCTCGCATACTCGCCGAGCAGGGTGACGCGGTTGGCGACCGGGCGGCCGTGCAGCCAGACGTCGGGGTGCAGCAGCAGCGTGTTGGCGCCGAGGTCCGACAGGATCACCGCGTCGTAGTCCTGCAGCCCCTCCAGCGTCAGCGGGAACTCGGTCGCGCATTCATGGGCGGGCATGTAGCGCACGTCCCACCGATCCTTCAGCGCGGCGACCAGCGGCTCGGCGCCGAGGTGGAAGGTCACCGAGCCGAACTGGTCGAAGCCCTTGAAGTGGGTGGCGGCGCTGACCCAGCTTTCGCCGGCGAGCAGTATGCGGGGCTTCATGGCGTCGTCTCCGTGGCGGTGCGGGGCGCGGTCGCGTCGAACGCCGCGCGGGGGTTGTCGATCAGCATGGCGCGGATGGCGGCCTCCCGCACGCCCAGCCGGCGCAGGCGCGGGACGTAGTGGCGCAGGACGAAGGCGTAGCCGTTCCCGCCGTGGCGCGTCAGCATCATCTTCAGGAACACGTCCTGCGAGAGCAGGATGCGGTCGCCGAAGCCGGCCTCGACCAGCGCGGCGACGGCGGCGGCGGTCTGCGCGTCGCTGGGGCACTGCACGCCCTGGTCGGCGTAGTAGTAGTCCATCCCCAGCATGTCGTATTCGATGAAGGCCCCACGCTCGGCGCAGGCGATCTGGTAGCCTTGGTCGTCGAAGCTGGGGTTCATGTGGCAGAGGATGGTGTGGCGCGGGTCGCCGCCCTCCTCGCCGACCACGTCGAGCACGCGCAGGCCGTGGCGGAACCAGCCGGGCAGATGGACCATCAGCGCCAGCCCCGTGCGCGCCTGCGCCCGCGCCGCCCCGCGCAGCGACTTCTCCTCCGCGGCGGTGAAGGCGCCCGAGACGCCGATCTCGCCGATCAGGCCGATGCGCGCGCGGCCGCCGCTCTCGATGGCGAGCCCGTCATGGGCCTCCGCCTCGATCTCCTGCGCGATCGCCTCGGCGGACATTGCGGCGACCTCGGGCGGGTGGCTGCTCTCGAGGTAGTAGCCGGCGCCCATCGCCACATGCAGCCCGGTCGCGCGGCTGATCCGCGCCAGCGCCGCGGGGTTGCGGCCGATGCCGCGGCAGGTGGGGTCCACCACGGTCGCGCCGCCCGCATGGCGGAACACCATGAGCTCGGCTATCGCGAGCGGCTCGTCGTCGAGCGCGCAGTTGTCGAGGCAGGCGAACGGGTCCATCCGCAGCTCCGACAGGATGCCGGGATGCACCGGCGCGGTGGCCAGATGCGCGCGCTCCGGCTCCTGCGGCGGGTTCCACCAGCAGCGGCAGTCGTTGAGGATGTGCTCGTGGGGCAGCGTGACGCCCATCTCGGCCGAGGGGATCGGCCCCAGCACCGTCTCGACCATCCCGGAGCCGACATGGCAGCGCGCGAGACTCACTTGCGCCGCCCCTGCCCCAGCCGCGCGAAGAAGCGGGTGTTGATCCAGATGGCGAGCAGGATGATCAGCCCGGTCACGATCTGCGTGAAGAACGGCGAGACGTGGCTGAGGATCAGGCCGTTGCCGATCACCGCCATCGTCGCCGCGCCGAGCAGCGTGCCGACCACCGTGCCGCGCCCGCCCATCAGCGCCGTGCCGCCGAGCACCACCGCCGCGATGGCCTCCAGCTCGAACGCCACCGCCGCGTTGGAGGAGCCCGAGCCGAGCCGCGCGGCGATGATCAGCCCGGCCAGCGCCGCCGCCATCCCGCTCAGCACGTAGACCGACGCCGTCGCGCGGCGCACGTTCACGCCCGAGCGCCGCGTCGCCTCGGCGTTGGCGCCGATGGCGGTGACATGGCGGCCGAAGCGCGTCTGCGTCAGCGCCAGCCAGCCGAGGAACGCGACGACGACCGCGATCACCGCCGGCAGCGGAACGCCGAACACCCAGCCGCGGCCGATCTGCACGAACCACGATTCCCGGTCGATCGGGATCGAATAGCCCTCGGTCAGCAGCAGTGCGACGCCGCGCAGCACCGAGAGCCCCGCCAGCGTCACGATGAAGGCGGGGATGCCCTGCCACGCGATGAACCATCCCTGCATCGCGCCCACCGCCGCGCCGAGCAGCAGCATCAGCGGCACGACGAGCGGCCACGGGATCTCCGCCTGCAGCGCGATGGCCGCCAGCGCGTTGACCAGCGCGACGGTCGAGCCGACCGACAGGTCGATGCCGCCGGTGGTGATCACGAAGGTCATCGCCACCGCGACGATGATCAGCGGCGCCGACTGCCGCAGCAGGTTCAGGAGGTTGATCTGGCTCGTGAAGGCGTCGGCCGTCGCGGCGAAGACCAGCGCCATCAGCGCGAAGAAGCCCGCGATGCTGAGCACCGGCGCCTGCGCGGCAAGCCAGTCCGCCCAGGGCGAGCCCTGCGGGCGCTCGCTGCGCGCGCCTTCGGGCGTCGTCTCAGCCATGGCGCAGCCTCGCCGCCTTCTCGCCCACGATCAGCCCCACGAGATCCTCCAGATCGGTCTCCCCGATGCGCCGCTCGGCCACCTTCACGCCCTCGTACATCACCGCGATGCGGTCGCAGACGCGGAACAGGTCCTGCAGGCGATGGGTGATGAGCACGACGGACACGCCGTCGGCCGCCAGCCGGCGGATCAGCGCCAGCACGGCCTCGACCTCCGCCACGGCGAGCGCCGAGGTCGGTTCGTCCATGATCAGCACGCGCGGGCCGAAGGCGGCGGCGCGGGCGATGGCGATGGCCTGCCGCTGGCCGCCCGAGAGCTGCGCGACCAGCGCGCGCAGGTTCGGCACGCGGATCTTGAGCGCGTCGAGGTGGCGCGCGGCCTCCTCCCGCATCCGGCGCTTGTCGAGCAGCGGCACGCCGAGCACGCGCCGGACGGGCTCGCGCCCGAGAAACAGGTTGCCGGCGACGTCCACCGTGTCGCACAGGCTGAGGTCCTGATAGACCATCTCGACGCGCTTCGCGCGCGCCTCCGCCGGGGCGGCGAAGGCGACCGGCGCGCCCTCCAGCGTCATCGTCCCGGCGTCGGGCTGGTAGGCCCCGGCGATGATCTTGGTCAGCGTCGACTTGCCGGCGGCGTTGTCGCCCACCAGCCCCAGCACCTCGCCGGGCATGATGTCGAGATCGACGCCGCGCAGGGCGTGGACCGAGCCGAAACGCTTCTCGATCCCGCGCAGGGAGACCCGCGGCGCCGCCGCGCCGGCGCGCGCCGCGGTCCCGTCGGTCTGCGCGGCGGCGCTGTCGGGCGCCGCCGCCGCGATCACTGGAACATGCCCCGGAAGGCGTCCACGTTCTCCTTGGTGACGATGGTCACCGGCACGGCGATCTGCTTCTCGACCGCCTCGCCGCGCGCGGCCTTCAGCGCGGCCTCGACGGCGGCGGCGCCCATGCCGGCGGGGTCCTGCTGGACGACGCCGAGCACGTAGCCCTGGTCGATGCCGGCGACGGCCGACGGCGTCAGGTCCCACCCGACGATCTTCACCGCGTCCTGCCGGCCCTGGCTCTCGACCGCGGCGACGGCGCCGAGCAGCGCCGGCTCGCCGGTGGCGTAGATCGCGGTGAGGTCCGGGTTGGAA
>CAYGUQ010000442.1:290-4047 GCA_964352995.1 uncultured Rhodobacterales bacterium | reverse complement strand
CCGAGTTCGTGGCGCGCTTCATGGGCGGGCATAACGTGCTGAGCGACGGCGCCGGGAAGATCGCGGTGCGCGCGGACCGCACGCGGCTCTCGCGCGGCGGTGCCGGCGCCTTCTCGGCCACCGTGACGGGCGCGGAGTTCCAGGGAACCGTCGTGATCGTTGCGCTGCGCGCCGCCGACGATACGGAGCTCAGCGCCACCCTCGGCGACGCGGCGTTCTTCGCCGACCCCTTCGACCCCGGCGCGACCGTCTCGGTCGCGTGGGACCAGGCAGACCAGCACGCCCTCGTCGGCTGAGACCGACGGGACGGACCAGACAGGACAGGGAGACTCAAATGACCGACGCACCCGCAGACATGAAGACCAAGGCCGGCCCCTCGCGCCGCCAGCTCCTCGGCGGCGCCGCCGCCGCGGCCACCGCGAGCGCCTTTCCCGCCCCGATGATCTGGGCGCAGAACATCAAGGACATCACGCTGCGCCAGTTCGGCACCGGCGTCTCCAACCTCAACGACGTCGCGGTGAAGGTGAAGGAAGACCTCGGCTTCACGCTCGAGATGACCGCGCTCGACAGCGACAGCGTCACCCAGCGCGCCGCCACCCAGCCCGACAGCTTCGACATCGCCGACATCGAGTACTGGATCTGCAAGAAGGTCTGGCCCGCCGGCAACCTGCAGGCGATGGACGTCAGCAAGATCAAGCTCTACGACCAGATCGTTCCGCTCTTCAAGACCGGCAAGCTGACGCCCGAGAGCACCATCGCCCAGGGCACCGCGCCCCACACCGTCGGTTTCGTCGAGGGCCCCGGCTCGAACACCTTCGTCCAGGAGGAGTCGGGCTGGATGACGCTGATCCCGACCATCTACAACGCCGACACGCTGGGCATCCGCCCCGACCTGATCGGCCGGCCGATCAACAACTGGAGCGAGCTGCTGAACCCCGAGTTCAAGGGCAAGGCCTCGCTGCTCGACATCTCCGCCATCGGCATCATGGACATGGCGATGGTCTGCGAGTCGATGGGCGAGATCTCCTACGGCGACAAGGGCAACATGACCCGCGAGGAGATCGACAAGACCATCGCGATCTTCACCGAGGCCAAGAAGGCCGGCCAGTTCCGCGCCTTCTGGAAGAGCTTCGACGAGAGCGTGAACCTGATGGCGTCGGGCGAGGTGGTGATCCAGTCGATGTGGTCTCCGGCCATCACGGCGGTCAAGTCGAAGGGCATCCCCTGCGTCTACCAGCCGCTCGAAGAGGGCTACCGGAGCTGGGGCGGCGGCATCGGCCTGTCGAAGAACCTCAGCGGCCTGGAGCTGGATGCGGCCTACGAGTACATCAACTGGTATCTCTCCGGCTGGGTCGGCGGCTACCTGATGCGCCAGGGCTACTACTCCGCCGTGCCCGAGACGTCGAAGAACTTCATGTCCGCCGACGAGTGGGGTTTCTGGTTCGAAGGCAAGCCGGCGCAGGGCGAGATCGTCAACCCGCAGGGCGTGGTGATGGAGCAGCCGGGCTCGACCCGCGACGGCGGCTCCTTCTACGAGCGCATGGGCGCCGTCGCCTGCTGGAACGCCGTGATGGACGAGAACCTCTACATGGTCCGCAAGTGGAACGAGTTCATCGCCGCCTGACCCGTTGACGATGGCGGGCGGCGCCCATGAGCCGGCGCGCCGCCCGCGCCCATGTCGCCCCCTCTCCCGCCTGCGGGAGAGGGTCGGGGCGAGGGCCTCACGCGCCCGCTAGGAGAACGACCCGCATGACCCTCGCCCGCCTGCCCTCGGCCGTCACCGGCTGGCTTCTGGCGACGCCGCTGGCGGCAGTGCTCGGTTTCTTCCTCGTGCTGCCGATCCTGATGATCGTGACCGTGAGCTTCTGGACCGCGACGGAATGGTCCTACGGCCCGGACTTCAACCTCGACAACTACATCTTCCTGCTGACGTCTCCGGTCACGTTGCAGGTCTATCTCAAGACGCTCACCTACGTGCTGCTGAGCTGGTTCTTCTGCCTGACGATCGGCTTCACGGTGGCGTTCTTCCTCGCCTTTCACGTGCGCAGCCTGGTCTGGCAGATCGCCCTGTTCCTCCTCTGCACGATCCCGTTCTGGACCTCGAACATCATCCGCATGATCTCGTGGATTCCGTTTCTCGGCCGCAACGGGCTGGCGAACTCCACGCTGATCGAGCTCGGGCTGATCGACGCGCCGCTGGAATGGCTGCTGTTCAGCGACTTCGCCGTCGTGCTCGCCTTCGTCCACCTCTACACGCTGTTCATGGTGGTGCCGATCTTCAACACGATGATGCGCATCGACCGCTCGCTGATCGAGGCCGCGCGGGATGCGGGCGCCTCCGGCTTCCAGATCCTGACCAACGTCGTCATTCCGCTGACGAAACCGGGGATCATGATCGGCTCGATCTTCGTGGTTACGCTGGTGATGGGGGATTTCATCACCGTGCGCTTCATGTCCGGCGGCAACTCCGCCTCGGTCGGCCGCGTGATCTCCAACGAGATCGCGCTTCTGCAGTATCCCGCAGCCGCCGCGAGCGCGGTGGTGCTGCTCGTCACCGTGCTCATCATCATCGCGGCGATGCTGCGCGCCGTCGACATCCGCCGGGAGCTCTGAGGCCCATGGAGCGACGCACGAAATCCTTCTACCCGCTCGCGATCTTCTTCGCGCTGTTCGTGCTGTTCCTCTACGGCCCGATCATCACCATCGGCATCCTGTCGTTCCAGGGGCCGCAGGGCGGGCTGACCTTCCCGATGAACGGCTGGTCGACGCACTGGTTCGCGGATCTCTTCGAGCAGCAGGCCGTCGGCGACATCTGGGGCGCGTTCCGGCGCTCGCTGGCGCTGGGCATGATGGTGATGGTGGTGACCGTGGTCGTCTCGGTGATGAGCGGGCTGGCCTTCCGCAAGCGGTTTCCGGGCGCCGGGGCGCTGTTCTTCCTGGCGGTGGCGAGCCTGATCATCCCCTCGATCCTCGTATCGCTGGGCGTGGGGCTGCTGTTCGACCAGCTCGGCCTGAGGGTGCACTGGGCGTCGTCGGGCTTCGGCGCGCAGCTCACCTGGACGCTGCCCTTCGGCCTGCTGATCATGTTCGCGATCTTCAACCGCTTCGACCCCGCCTATGAGGAGGCCGCGCGCGACCTCGGCGCCTCGCCCTGGCAGACGGTGCGCCATGTCGTGCTGCCGATCATCGCGCCGGCGCTGATCGGCGTCGCGCTGTTCGGCTTCACGCTCAGCTACGACGAGTTCGCCCGCACCCTGCTCGCGGCGGGCAGCTACAACACCCTGCCGCTGGAGATCTACGGCATGACCACCAACGTGACGACGCCGGTGCTCTACGCCCTTGGCACGCTGACCACGGTCTTCTCGCTGGCGATCATCCTGAGCCTGCTTGCGGTCGTCTGGCTGATGCGCCGCCGCGCGTCGAGGGCCGTGTGATGCGCCTGCTGATCGTCAACCCGAACGCCACCGAGGCGATGACCCGCGCCATCGCGCGCGGCGCGCAGGCCGCCGCCGGGCCGGGCGTCTTCATCACGGCGCTCACCAACCATGACGGCCCGCCGGCGATCCAGGGCGCGGCGGACGGCGACGCCGCGACGCCCGGCGTGCTGGCGCGTTTGGCCGCGCATCAGGCGGAGGCCGATGCGGCGATCATCGCCTGCTTCGACGACACCGGGCTGGAGCAGGCCCGCGCCGCCAGCGCCATCCCCGTGCTGGGCCTCGGCGAGGCGGCCTATCTCGCCGCCTGCATGCGCGGCGGC
>CAYGUQ010000442.1:0-280 GCA_964352995.1 uncultured Rhodobacterales bacterium | reverse complement strand
GCTTCTCGGTGGTGACGACGCTGGCGGTGTCGGTTCCGGTGATCGAGGACAACCTGCGCCGCTACGCGCTCGACCGACGCTGCGTGCGCGTGCGCGCCTCCGGCGTGCCGGTGCTGGCGCTGGAGGACACGCCGGAGGCGGCCGCGGCGCAGGTCGACGCCGAGATCGCCCGCGCCGGCGCCGAGGACGGCGTGAGCGCCGTGGTGCTCGGCTGCGCTGGCATGACGGGCGTTCTGCATCTGCTCAACGCGCCGAGGGGCGTCGCGCTGATCGACAGCAC
>CAYGUQ010000441.1:0-4048 GCA_964352995.1 uncultured Rhodobacterales bacterium | reverse complement strand
GCCGGGCCAGCCCGTGCAGGCCATGGAGCCCGAGGCATGATCGCCGCGCTCGCCTTCCGCGAGCCGCGCTTCGCCGCGCTGGCCCTGCTGGTGATCGTATCGGCGGGGTTGTCGGCGCTGCTTGCGCTGGGGCGGCAGGAAGACCCGACAATCACCAACCTGTTCGCCACGGTCACGACGCCCTTCCCCGGCGCCGACGCAGCGCGGGTCGAGGCGCTGGTGACGGTGCCGGTCGAGACCGCCCTGCGCGAGATCCCCGAGATCGACACGGTCGAGTCGGCCTCCGCCGCGGGCGTCTCGGTAGTGCAGATCGACCTCGTCGAGACGATCGCTCCCGACCGGATCGAGGGCATTTGGTCCGAGGTGCGCGACGCGCTGGCCGAACTGCGCCCAGATTTTCCCGTCGGGGTTCAGGCGCCAGAGCTGGAAGCCGACGGCGCGGGGGCCTACGGCGCCATCGTCAGCCTGCGCGCCGCGTCGCCCGACACGCCGCCCGGCGTCGTGCTGCGCCACGCCGAGGCGTTGGCCGACCGACTGCGAGGCGTGCCGGGCACATCGCTCGTCGACCTGTTCGGCGCCCCGGAGGAGGAGGTGCTGGTCACGCTCGACCCGCAGCGCACGGCCGCCCTCGGCCTGACCGCCGACGCGGTGTCGGATGCGATCCGCTCCGCCGACAGCAAGGGGCAAGCCGGGCGGTTGCGCGGCGACGGCGCCGAGATGATCCTGAGCGTCGCGGGCGAGATCGCCGCGACCGAGCGCGTGCGCGCCGTGATCCTGCGCGAGGGGCCCGAGGGCGCCCTGACCCGCGTCGCCGACATCGCCGCCGTCACGCGCGGCGTCCGCACGCCGCCCGCCGCCGCCGCGCTGCACGACGGCGCGCCCGCGATCCTCGTGGCGGCGAAGCTGGTCGAGCGGCTTCAGGTCGACGTGTGGATGGGGCAGGTGCGCGCGGCGCTGGCGGACTTCCGCGCCGGGGCGCCCGACGGACTCGAGGCGACGCTGATCTTCGACCAGAGCCGCTACACCGCCGAGCGGCTGCGCGACGTCGGCGCCAACATGGCGCTGGGGGTCGCGCTGGTGGTGGGCGTGCTGCTGCTCACGCTGGGCCTGCGCGCGGCGATGATCGTGGCGGTGATCCTGCCCGTGGTCAGCCTCGCGTCGCTCGCGACCATGAACCTGATCGGGCTCGCGATCCACCAGATGTCCGTGACCGGGCTGATCGTGGCGCTGGGGCTGCTGGTGGACGCCGGCATCGTGATGACCGACGAGATCGGCCAGCGCCTGCGGGCGGGCATGGCGCGGGCGGCGGCGGTGGGCGAGGCGGTGCGGCGGCTGTTCATGCCCTTGATGGCCTCCACCGTCACCACGGCGCTGTCCTTCATGCCGATGGCGCTGTTGCCGGGCCCTGCCGGCGATTTCGTCGGCTCCATCGCCATCGCGGTGATCGTGATGCTGCTGTGGTCGTTCGTGGTCGCGGTGACGCTGACGCCTGCGCTTGCCGGCTGGGCGATGCCCGCGCGCGAGGGGCGGGGCGTGCTGGGCTCGGGGCTGCGCCTGCCGCGCCTGGGCCGGACGTTCCGCGCGTCGCTGCTGCTGGCGCTGGCCAACCCGGTGCGGGCGGTCGCGCTGTCGCTGGCGCCGCCCGTGCTCGGCTTCGCCGCGATGCCGCTGCTGACGCCGCAGTTCTTCCCCGGCGTCGACCGAGACCAGTTCACGCTGGAGATAGACCTGCGCGTCGGCGCGCCGCTGGCGGCCACCCGCGCCGTGGTGGAGCGCCTCGACGCCGTGCTGCGCGAGGCCCCCGAGGTGCGGTCGGTCGCATGGGTGCTGGGCCGCTCGGCGCCGGCCTTCTACTACAACGTCACCGGCGGGCGGCGCGACGCGCCGCGCCATGCGCAGGCGCTGGTCACGACGGTCTCGCCGCAGGCCACCGAGGCGCTGATCCGCAGGCTGGAGCGCGAGGCGGGGGCGTTGGCGCCCGAGTCGCAGGTGCTGGTGCGCGGGCTTGTGCAGGGGCCGCCCGTCGCCGCGCCGGTGGAGTTGCGCCTCGTCGGCCCCGACGTGGCGACGCTGCGGGACCTGGGCGCCGAGGTTCGGCGGGTGGCGGCGACCGTGCCCAGCGTCGTGCTCGCCCGCGAAACGCTTGTCGCCGGCGGCGCCGAGTTGAGCGTGACGCTCGACGAGGCCGCGGCCCGCACGCTGGGCCTGACGCCGGGCGCCGTCGCGCGCCAGCTGGAGGCGAGCCTCGAAGGCGTCACCGGCGGTTCGCTTATCGAGGGGACCGAGGAACTGCCGGTGCGCGTGCGGGTGGGCGACGCCGTCCGCGGCGACATGCAAGCCATCGTCGACCTGCCCATCGTCCCGCCGACCGGGCCTGATCTGGCGGGCGCGGGCGGTTTTGCGGCCACGCCGCTGTCGGCGCTGGCGCAGGTGGGCCTCGCCCCGGCATCCCCGGTCATCACCCGCCGCAACGGCGAGCGGGCCAACGCGGTGCAGGCCTTCACCTTACGCGACGTGCTGCCCGAGGCGGCGCTGGCCGAGGTGCGCGCGGCGCTCGACGCGACGGGCTTTGCGTTGCCGCGCGGCTATCGGCTGGAGATCGGCGGCGACAGCGACGCGCGGGCGAGCACGCTGGGCAACCTGCTCGCCTCGCTTGGGATCATCGTCACCCTGTCGATCGCGGCCATCGTGGCGACGTTCCGCTCGTTCCGCCTCTCAGTGGTGGCCATCTTCGTCAGCGCCCTGTCGGCGGGCCTCAGCCTGCTGTCGCTGGCGGTTTTCGACTATCCGTTCGGGATCAACGCGATCATCGGCGTGATCGGCTCCATCGGCGTGTCGATCAACGCTGCGATCATCATCCTGACCGGCCTGCAGGAAGACCCCGCCGCGCGCGGCGGCGACCGCGCGGCCATGGCCGACGTGGTGATGGGGTCGAGCCGCCATATCGTCAGCACCACCGTCACCACCTTCGGCGGCTTCCTGCCGCTGATCCTGGCGGGCGGAGGCTTCTGGCCGCCCTTCGCCATGTCGGTGGCGGGCGGCGTGCTGCTCTCGACCGTGGTTTCGTTCTACGCCACGCCGCCGCTGTTCGCGCTGGTCTATGCGCGGCGGCGGCCGTCTGTCGCCTTGGCGACGCGCCGCCCCATCCTGGTCGCCGCCCAATGAGCCCGCCGCGCGCCCCGCCCGACGGCTGACGCCACGCCCTTCCCGCCTGCCGCTCCACCCTCACGACGCGCCTTGCCGCGCGGCGCAGGCCGACTGCGTCCTCTCGCCCTGAAAGAACCCTGCCCATGACAGCCTTGCCGACAGCCGTTCGAACCCGCATCGCCGACCGCTATGGCCCCTGGGCAGTGGTGACCGGCGCCTCCAGCGGCATCGGCCGCGCCTTCGCGGTCGAACTGGCCGCCTGCGGCCTGAACCTCGCGCTGATCGCCCGCAACGAGGTCGAACTGGCGCGCCTGGCCGCCGAACTCTCGGCGCGCCACGGCGTCGAGACACGCGTTCTGCCCGCGGACCTGGCGCAGCCGGACGCCGCAGCGTCGGCGATGGCGGGGACAGGCGGGTTCGACGTCGGGCTGCTGGTGGCCAGCGCCGGGTTCGGGACCAGCGGCGACGTGATCGACGCCGACGACGCCGAAGAACTGGCGATGATCGATGTCAACTGCCGCGCGCTGTTCGCCATGAGCCAGCACGCCGCTCGGCGGATGGCGGCGCGGGGCCGCGGCGGCATCGTCCTGCTCAGCTCGCTCGTCGCGTTCCAGGGCGTGGCGCGTTCGGCGAACTACGCCGCGACCAAGGCTTATGTGCAGACGCTGGCCGAGGGGCTGAACCGCGAATTGCGCACCCGCGGCGTCGACGTGCTGTCTGTCGCGCCGGGCCCGGTCGAAAGCGGCTTCGCCGCGCGCGCCGGAATGCGGATGAGCGGGATGGCGACGCCGGAGACCGTGGCGCGCGCGGCGTTGCCCGCGCTGGGGCGGCGGATGACGGTGCGGCCCGGCGCGCGCAACCGGTTCCTGCAGGCGGCTCTCGCTCCCCTGCCGCGCCCGCT
>CAYGUQ010000440.1:0-4054 GCA_964352995.1 uncultured Rhodobacterales bacterium | reverse complement strand
GCTCGACGCCACCAAAATCGCGACGGCGGACCGTCGCCATCGCGCCGGCCGCCATCACGCTTTTGGCGTATTTGAGGCCGAGCGCGTCTTTGGCCGCGCCATCGACAACGGCGCCGGCCGCATGGTCCCGGTGCGCATGATCGCCGAGCAGCACATCCGCGAGGATCTCGGCCGCATCCCGTCGCTGCAGGACTGGGTGGCGGAGATCCCGCTCAAGCCCTGGATGATGGGCGGCGCCATCGAGCAGCACGCGACCCCGGCGCGCGACGCCGACCGCTCCGTCGAGCGGTGGCGCGCCGACGTCGCCCTGGGGCGCACCATCCTCGGCTGGCTAGACTGGCTCGAAGCGGAGGGCGGCGGCGTCGCGCGGCCCATGCTCGACGCATCGACGGGGCATCTCAGCCACGCGACGCGCGCTGCGCTCGACGCCCTTGACGACGCCGAGGCGCCCACGACCTTCTTGCGCGGCCCCTTTGGCTGGCTTGTCTACGTCGCCAGCGAGCCCGGCCTGCGGACATGGCCCGACGACCTCGAAGCGGTGGTGGCCTACGCCCGCGAACGCGCCTGCGATTACGTCCTCTTCGACCGGGACGGACCGGTCCTGGACGCGCTCGCGTGGTACGAGGACGACGGGCCGGCGCCGCCGCCCGCCGAGGTCGGCCGATGAGCGTCGTCAGTTTCGAGACGTCCTGGACGACCCGCGCCACGACGCTGCTGCGCGGCCGGCGCATCGTCGACGTCGTCTACGCCGACCGCGACCAGACGCGGCGCGTCCTGCACTGGTCGCTGAGGCCGCCGGTGCTGATGCTCGACAACGGCGTCGCGCTCTACCCCTCGGCCGATGCGGAGGGAAACGACGCCGGCGCGCTGATGACCTCCAGCGACCGGCTGCCCGTCCTGCCGCCGCTGCGGCTGGAGGAGTTCATCCCCCGCTCGCGCACGGATCCGGAAACGCCGCCCGGACAGCGTTGAAGCCGCGCCGGCCTTCCGAGCCTGCCGGCGCCTCGCCAGACGACGCGGTCTGCAAGCATGCTCGCCGATCGCGGCGCTGGACCGGAAAATCGCGAAAGGAGTAGGAAGCGACGCACCCGGAGTGAGCGCATGCTGAGCGACGGCTACGCCTTGATCGATTGCGTGTCGGCTCGTTGGAGCCCACAGATCGGCGATCCCTCCGTCATGGGGTGGGTTACGGTCGTCGCTTACCTTTGCGCGTCGGCGTTCTCGATGGCCGCCCTGCGCGCCGATCGGTTCCCCGACGCCACGCGCCGGATCGAGCGCGGCTTCTGGCTGGCGACGACCATCGCGCTCGCCATGCTGGCGATCAACAAGCAGCTCGATCTGCAGTCGGCGCTCACCGCTGCGGGGCGCTGCGCCGCGCAGCTCGGCGGCTGGTACAAGGATCGCCGGATCGTGCAGACAGGCTTCATCGCGGCGCTGCTGCTCGGCGTCGCGACAACCGGCGTTCTGGCGCTGGCGACCCTGCGCCCGGCGCTATCGCGGCTCTGGCTGGCGATCTTCGGGATGGGATGGCTGGCGAGCTTCGTGCTCGTTCGTGCGGTGGGGTTTCACCATGTCGACGCGCTGATCGGCGTGAGCATCGCCGGCTGGCGCATGAACTGGGTGATGGAGCTTGGCGGCATAGCGCTGGTCTCGGCCGGCGCGGCATGGGCCATCTTCCGCGGCCCCTCCGCTTCCGCAGATGAGGCCCCGCGCCGCCATTCTTCAGCGTCGCGACAGTAGCGACGCCGCTGCGCGGGTCGCGCAACCCGCCGACGCGACCGCGCAGGAGCAGTCTCCAAAATCTGATCCACCCCAGCTGGCGACGCGGAGGACCGCCACATGCGCTTCGACCCGCCCCATCTTGCGACGGTCGCACCGCGACCCTCGCCCAACACGCCTTCAGACGCCGCCGATCAGGATGTCGATCGCACGCACGATGACGTCGCTGTCCGCCTCCAGGGTCTCGCCGACATCTTCCAGCGCGTCGACGCGCACCGCCGCGATCGCGCGCGTGTGCAGGATGCGCTCGCGACCGGCCGCGTTCAGCGTCGGGTTCAACGCGCCGGCGCGCGGCATGCCCTCCACGAGCGGAATCAGGACGACGCTCCGCGTCTTCGGCAGGAGATCGCTGTCGACCACGACGCCGAGGGCGACGCCGCGGCGCACCACCGCGAACTGCCTCACGCGTCCCCGTCCCGAATGAGCGGACTGTCGATCACGTCGGCGAAGGGATGGCCGTTGCGCGCCATCCAGGCGTCCTGCGCTTGCAGCGCCTCGGCATGCTCCTGCGCCCAGGCCTCGCGTCGCGCCCGGCCGACCGCGTCGCCGATCGCGGCGTCGGCGATCGCGCTGAGGTTCAGACCCAAAGACTGAGCCTCGTCGGTGGTCGCGCGCGTCAGCAACAGCGTCGTGCGCTTCTTGACGGCGCTCATGCCGGCAACTCCCGTGCAGATATATGATGCATAAGAATGGCACATACGCTGTCGGTCAAGACCCGAGTCGACCGCGTCGCCGACCTCAGACCAGCGCCTCCCTGCCAGAGCGCCGCGCTTCGCTGCGGGCCGCCCCAGCGAAAGCCGGGGCCCTTTCCCATGCGCCCTTCCGGCGCCCAGAGAAAGGAGCCCCGCCCCATGACCCGCTGTCGCTCGCCCGCCGCCGCGCTGCTCGCTCCGCCGCCGACCCGCATCCCCGAGCGCGACCTGCGCGCCGCCGTCGCCGGCGCGGCGGCGGCGACGCTTCAGGACGGCCTCGACCGCGCCGTGCTCTTCGACACGCGCCGTCGCCGCGTCCTGACCCAGACCTGGCCGCATGACGAGCGGCCCGGCCTCACCGTCATCGCCGAGATCACGACCGAATGACCACCGCTGCGGCGCGCGGCGCCGCATCGCGATCCCGCGTCGCCGGCCCCGGCGGCGTCCATCCCAGCATCGACAAGGAGGCCGACATGGCCGCGAAGACCTCTGCGATCCGCGAGATCGCCTTCGACAAGCTGCACTTCACCGGCAGGTACAACGTGCGCCAGATGAGCGACGCGCCGATCGAGCCGCTCGCCGCCACCATCGCCCGCGCCGGCGTGATCCAGAACCTCATCGTCGTCGAGGAGCCGAAGGGCCGCTTCGACATCGCCGCCGGCCGCCGGCGCTGGCTCGCCGTCGCCCACAACGTCGAGGCGGGACTCACGCCCGGCGACGTCAAAATCGCCTGCAAGGTGGTCGGGCCGGAGATCGCGCTCGAGCTCTCCCTGATGGAGAACATCGAGCGCGAGGCCATGAACCCCGCCGAAGAGGCGGCCGCCTTCGCGCGGCTGATCGACGACGGCATGGACATCGCCGCCATCGCGGCGAGCTTCGGGCGCACCGAGCGCCACGTCCGCGCGCGCGAACGCCTCGGCCGGCTCGCCGAGCCCGTCTTCGCCGCCTTCCAGGCGCGCGCGCTCAGCATCGAGCAGGCGCAGGCCTTCGGCGTCAGCGACGACGCCGCGCGCCAGACGGAAGTCTTCGAAGCGTGGTCGCGCGCCGGCCACTGGGAGCGCGGCGCCGACGCCATAAGGCGGATGATGACGGAGAACCGCGTCGCCGCCACCCATCCCCACGCCGTCTTCATCGGCCGCGAGGCGTATCTCGCCGCCGGCGGGCGCATCGACGAGGACCTCTTCGGCGACCGTGCGTACTTTTGCGACCCCGAGCTGGCGCAGCGCCTCGCCACGGAGAAGCTCCACGCCGCCGCCGACGCCTACACCGCCGAGGGCTGGAAATGGGCCGGCGTCATGCTGGAGCAGAACTACGCCGCCATGCGCGGCTTGAGCCGCATGACGGCCGTCGAGATTGCGCTCGACGAGGCCGATCAGGCGCGCTGGGACGCCATCGAAGCCGAGATGGAGTCCGAAGAGCTCGACGAAGAAGCCTACGACGCGCTGGCGGCCGAGATGGAGGCGCTCGAACAGAAGACCAGGACCTGGACCGACGCGCAGAAGGCGCAAGGCGGCGTGCTGCTCTGGATCGACCGCGACGGCGAGCTTGGCGGCGAGCTTGGCCTGCAGCGCCCTGACGACATG
>CAYGUQ010000439.1:0-4056 GCA_964352995.1 uncultured Rhodobacterales bacterium | reverse complement strand
ACCCTTGGCCGCCAGCGACGTGGTCGCCATCAGCGCCATCGAGCGATGCACGAGGTCGAGCTGCTGCACCAAAAACCGGTTGTGCGAGGCAAGATGAATCTGCTTGTGGAACCGCCGGTTGGCCCGCGCCATCGCCGCCGGATTGCCGATGAGCCCGCGATCCTGCTCGACCATGTCGCGCAGCACCCGCACCTCTTCGTCGGTGGCATGGCGCGCCGCGAGCCCCGCCGCGCGATGCGCCGCGACCTGCGCCTGCGTCGCGCGCGAGACCGAGCCGGCGACCGCCGCGCCGGGACCGTCCACGCCCTCCCAGCGGGCGCGGCTCACCGCGATCAGCCCCTGCGCGAGGAAGACGCCGGGCAGGCCGGTCGCGACGCCGGACCCGCCCGTGATCAGGGTGTCGCGGCCGGCCGCTGCGCCCAGATCGATCAGATGCGCGTCGGTCAGCGCGTCCGCGACGATCAGCCTGCGGCCGGCCTGCGTCTCTGCGGCCATCGCCTCGGCGACGGCCGCCGGCCCGCGTTCGACGGTCGAGAGCGGCACGTGGCCGACCGGCCCGCGGCTCTGCCGCGCGAGCACGCGGCGGATGTTGGGGTCCCGCATCGGGGTCAGCGGATGATTCTCCATCCCCGACTCGGAGAGCAGCCGGTCGCCGACGAACAGGTGCCCCTGATAGACGGTGCGGCCTGCGCCGGGGAAGGCGGGGCACACCAGTGCGCGGGCCGCGCCTGTGGCGTCCATCATCGCTTCGGCTACCGGGCCGATATTGCCCGCGTCGGTGCTGTCGAAGGTCGAGCAGTACTTGAAGACGAAGGTCAGCGCGCCCTGCGCCTGCAGCCAGTCGAGCGCGGCGAGGGACTGCGCGACGGCCTGCTCCGCCGGGATCGTGCGCGACTTGAGCGCGACGACGCCGGCCTGCACCCCTTCCGCCGCCGGCGCGTCAGGCGCGCCGGCGTAGAGCGTCGTCGCCATGCCGCCGCGCGCGAGCGTGTTGGCGAGGTCCGACGCGCCGGTGAAGTCGTCGGCGACGCAGCCGAGGATCATCGCCATAGGTCCCCCAGAACTTCCCCGTGATCGCCCGGCGCGACGTCGAGCCGGTGCACCGCCGGTCCGTCCGCCTCTCCCGCCACGCGCGGATAGAGCCTGCGCACCAGCGGGTCGTGACCCGGCACGACCATGTTCCGCCCCGCCGCCAGCCGCGGCAACAGCGCAAAGCCGCGCAGCATCGCCTCGGCGTCGACGACGATGGGGAAGAGCTTTCCGGCGAGGAAGTTCTCGTAGAAATGCGACGCGTCCGAGGCGAGGACCATCCAGCCCCGCGCCGTCATCACGCGCACCGCCTGCAGCCCGCGCGAATGCCCGCCGAGGGCGGCGACCTCCACGCCCTCGGCGACCTGCCCGGCGCCGTCGTGAAAGCGCACCCGCCCGGAATAGACGCGGCGCACCATCGCGCAGACATGCTCGGCCGTGAACGGGTGGTTGAGCGCCGGCGCGCACATGCAGGGGCCGGTGGCGTAGGCCATCTCGGCGGCCTGCAGGTGGAAGGTCGCAGCCGGGAAGCCGTCGAGCGCGCCTGCGTGGTCGTAGTGCAGGTGGGTGAGGATCACGTCCTCGACCGCGCCGGGGTCGACGCTGAAATCGGCCAGCATCCGCACCGGGTCGCGCAGGATCGGGCGGCCGCGGCGGGCGGCCTCGGCGGCGTCGTAGCCGGTGTCCACGACGATGACGCGGTCTCCCCGCCGCAGCAGCCACAGGAAGTAGTCGATGGGGTGGGGGCTCGCATGGTCGTCGAACAGGAAGCTGTCGGCGCGCACGCGGGCCGCGCGCTCGGCGTAGCGCAGCGCGTAGACCTCCCAGCTCACTGCGCGGCCGCGTAGCAGCGCCCGCGATAGGGATACTGCGGGTCGGCGTAGCCGGGCGCCGGCGCGTGGCCGGAAGGATTGAGGCTGTCGACGAGCGCCTCGTCCTCGGGCCCGTAAGGCGCCTCCAGCGCGGCGAGGTAGGCGTCGAGCTGCGCGCCGTCGCGCGGCCCGATCAGCACGCTGGAGACGGCGGCGTTGGCCAGCGCCCATTGCAAGGCCAGCGCCGCCGGCGCGCGACCGGTCGCCTCGGCGTGGTCGGCGAGGCGGGCGGCGGCGGCCAGCGTCTCCGGGCGGAACTCCGTCTCCATCATCCGTTTGTCGGCGCGGGCGGCGCGCGAGCCCTCCGGCGGAGCGGCCTTGCGATACTTGCCGGTCAGCACGCCGCGCGCCAGCGGCGAGTAGGGCACGACCCCGACGCCGAAATGCGCGCAGGCTGGAATGTAGTCGATCTCCACCAGCCGGTTCAGCGCGTGGTAGTAGGGCTGGGCGACGACGGGGCGCGGCGCGCCCAGCGCGTCGGCGACCCTGACCATCTCGGCGATCTTCCATGCGCGGTGATTGGAGAAGCCCCACCACCGCACCTTGCCCGCCGCGATCAGCTTGGCCAGCGCGCCGACCGTCTCCTCCAGCGGCGTCGTCTCGTCGTCGCGGTGCAGGTAGTAGAGGTCGATGACGTCGGTCCCAAGACGCCTAAGCGAGGCCTCCGCCGCCTCCGCCAGCCACTTCGCCCCGAGGCCGCCCGAGCCGGGGACGTCCCGCATCGCGTTGCCGGCCTTCGTGGCGAGGATCACGCCGTCGCGCCGGGCGCCGAGCAGCCGGCCGAGCAGGCGCTCGCTCTCGCCGCCCGCATAGACGTCGGCTGTGTCGACGAAGTTCCCGCCGGCGTCGAGATAGCGGTCGAGCATCGCGGCCGTCGCCGCCTCGTCGGCCTGGTCCCCGAACATCATGGTTCCGAGGCACAGGCGCGAGACCTCCGGTCCGCCGCGGAACAGCGCCTTGCGCGCGAGCCCGCTCACAGCCTGCGGCTCCAGGTGAGCAGCCGGCGCTCCTTCACCATCGGCGCGACGTCGGCCGCGAAGCCCTTGAAGTGGGCGCTGGCGAGATGGACGTCGAAGGCGGCGGCGTCGTCATAGACCTCGTGAAGCCGCACCGCGTCGGGGCGCGCGTCCTCCGCCCAGACCTCAAACACGCGGCAGCCCGGCTCAAGCGACAGCGAATCGTCCGCCTGCCGCTTCATGCGCGCAAGGAACGCGTCCCGCCGGTCCGTGTCGATCGTGAACTCCACCGTGACGCAAAACATGCCTCAAGGACCTCCCCAATGTCGTTGCAAACGATCATGCACGTCTCAACGCATGTCGCAACGTATGCATTCCCAGCGCCGCGCGCCCTTGCTATCGCTGGCGGGGCAGGCGGGCGGAGGAGGCGGCGGATGCAACTGGAGATCGCGGTTTTCGAGGGCGACGGAATCGGGCCGGAGGTGATGGCGCCGACGCTGGCGCTGCTTGAGCGTCTTGCGCCGGAGGCCGGCGTCGGGTTCGCGTTCAAGACGCTGCCCGCCGGCGCGGGGTGCTATCGAGACACCGGCGAGGCGCTGCCTGAGGCGTCGCTGGAGGCCGCCCGAGAGGCCGACGCCATCCTGCTCTCCGCGATGGGCCTGCCGGACGTGCGCTACCCCGACGGGACCGAGATCTCGCCGCAGATCGCCCTGCGCATGGCGTTCGGCCTCTACGCCGGCGTGCGGCCGGTGCGCACGATCGCGGGCGCGCCGGGGCCGCTGGCCGGCGCGCCGGCGCTCGACTTCGTCATCATCCGCGAATCGACCGAGGGGCTCTTCGCCTCGCACGGGCGCGGGCAGGTGGAGGCCGACCGCGCGCGGGAGACGCTGGAGATCACGCGCGCCACCTCCGAGAAGCTGTTCGACGCGGGCTTCGCGCTCGCGCGGCGGCGGCGCGAGCAGGGGCGCGGCCCCGGCCTCGTCCACTGCGTCGACAAGGCCAACGTGTTCAAGGCCTTCGCCTTCTTCCGAGCGATCTTCCGCGAGCGGGCCGCGCTCAACCCCGACCTCGCCGCCGAAACCGCCTATGTCGACGCGACGGCGCTCTGGATGGTGCAGCGGCCGGGCATGTTCGACGTGATCGTCACCGAGAACATGTTCGGCGACATCCTGTCGGACCTGGGCGCGGGGCTGATGGGC
>CAYGUQ010000438.1:3490-4065 GCA_964352995.1 uncultured Rhodobacterales bacterium | reverse complement strand
CCGCGCGCCCCGGGGGGGCCGGGGCCCCCGGGCGCGGGCGCCCCGGGCCGCGGCGACCTCGACGCCGTCATCGCCGGCTCGCGCCTCGCCGCCGCCTCGCGCGCCGCCTCGGTGAACGCCCGCTTCGGCGCCGTGGCGAGCGGGGTGGCCTCGCTCGGCGTGCTCTGCGGGCTCGTCGGCGGCCTCGGCTACGGCGCCTGGACCATGCTCGAGAACATCCAGCGCGTCGATTTCGCGCCGCTGCCGCAGGCGCCCGAGGCGCTCGCCGCCGCGCCCGAGATCGACGTGATGATGCGCATCGCGCGCGCCGGGGCCGTGCCGGGGCCGATGATCGACGCGTCGGCGCTCGCCGCGGTCTACGCCGCGCAGGAAGTCGCGCCGCCGCCCTCCGCCCCGCGCGACGGCCCGATATCGGCGCTCGATCCCGAAAGCGCCGGCGTCTACGCCGCCGCGTCGGCGCCGCAGCCCGAGCAGGTCGCCGCCGTCGCGCTGGACCCGGGCTTGGTCGCCGCGCTGGCCGCGGCGGCGTCGGCGGTCTGCGCGCCGGGCGCGGCCGCAGCCGCCACGCCGCAGGC
>CAYGUQ010000438.1:0-3480 GCA_964352995.1 uncultured Rhodobacterales bacterium | reverse complement strand
GCGTAGACCGCGGCGGAGGGCGACGAGGCGGCTGCGGCCGCGCCCGGCGCGCAGACCGCCGACGCCGCCGCCGCCACGCCGCAGGCCGAGGTGAAGGGCGTCGCGCTCGTGATCGATTCGGAGGCCTGGGTGCGCGTGCGCGACGGCTCCGGCCGCGTGGTGCATGAGAAGCTGATGCAGGCCGGCGAGAGCTGGCGCGCGCCGGAGGCGGCGCAGGGCTTCACGCTGCGCGCCGGCAATGCGGGCGGCGTGTTCCTTGAGGTCGACGGCGTGCGCCACGGGCCGCTGGGGCGGCCAGGCGGAGTGGTCTCCAACGTCCTGCTCGACGCCTCCGCGATCCGCGCGGCGCTGCCGGAGGCTGTCGCCGAGACGCCGCCGAGCGCGGCGCCTGTGGCCCTGAGCGCGGCGCTCGCCGAGCGCTGACCCTACGACCCGCCTGAACCGTCGCTCCCGGCGTCGCTTCCCGGCGGCGCGCGCGATGCGCGCCCGCGTCGCGCTCGACCGCGGACGGCGCTCACCCTATTATCGCCGTGACGGCGCGCCGCCCGGTAGGCGGCGCCGCGCTTCGGAACCGGCAAGGCGACCGACATGAGCATTCGACCCTGGCGCGACATCCACCGGCGCAAGAGCCGCCGCATCATGGTGGGCTCGGTGCCCGTCGGCGGCGACGCGCCGATCACCGTGCAGACGATGACCAACACGCTGACGACGGACGCCCCGGCGACCATCCGTCAGGTGCTCGCCTGCGCCGAGGCCGGCGCCGACATCGTGCGCGTCTCCTGCCCCGACGAGGGCTCCACCCGCGCGCTGCGCGAGATCGTGCGCGAAAGCCCGGTCCCGATCGTCGCCGACATCCATTTCCACCACCGCCGCGCCATCGAGGCCGCCGAGGCCGGGGCGGCCTGCCTGCGGATCAACCCCGGCAACATCGGCAAGCCCGAGCGCGTGCGCGAGGTGATCAGGGCCGCCCGCGACCACGGCTGTTCGATGCGCATCGGCGTCAACGCCGGCAGCCTCGAGCCGCATCTGCTGGAGAAGTACGCCGAGCCGTGCCCCGACGCGATGGTCGAGAGCGCCCTCGATCACGCGAAGATCCTTCAGGACAACGACTTCCACGAGTTCAAGATCAGCGTGAAGGCGTCGGACGTGTTCCTGACGGCGGCGGCCTATCAGGCGCTGGCCGACGCCTGCGACCATCCGCTGCATCTCGGCGTGACCGAGGCCGGCGGGCTGACCTCCGGCGGGATCAAGAGCGCGATCGGCCTCGGCAACCTGCTCTGGATGGGCGTGGGCGACACGCTGCGCGTTTCGCTCTCGGCGGACCCGGTCGAGGAGGTGAAGGTAGGCTTCGAGATCCTGAAGTCGCTGAACCTGCGCCACCGCGGCGTGACGATCATCTCCTGCCCGTCCTGCGCGCGGCAGGGCTTCGACGTGATCGAGACCGTCAAGGCGCTGGAGGAGCGGCTGGCGCATATCCGCACGCACATGACGCTCAGCGTGATCGGCTGCGTCGTGAACGGGCCCGGCGAGGCGCGCGAGACCGACATCGGGTTCACCGGCGGCGGCGCCGGCAGCGGCATGGTCTATCTGGCGGGGCTCCAGAGCCACAAGATGGACAACGCGGGCATGCTCGACCACCTCGTCGAACTCGTCGAGAAGAAGGCCGAGGAGATCGAAGCCGCTCGGGCCGAGGCTGCGGCCGAAGCGGCGGCGCAGGCGGCGGAGTGAGCCTCGTCCTCAAGGTCGTCGCGGCGCTGGCGGGGCTGGCGCTGGTCGGCGCGCTCTATGTGCGGATGGCGCCGAGCGACCCTGGCGACTGGCACGTCGACCCGATGTCCGGCGTCGACACCGCCGCGCCGAATCAGTTCCGCGTCGCGCCCCCCGGCGCGCGTCTCGACGCCGACATGGCGAGCCCCGTCTGGCCCGTCGCCCCGGCCGAGCTGGCGGAGCGCTTCGACGCCATGGCGATGGCCGCGCCGCGCACGACGCGGCTGGCGGGCGGACCCGACGAGCTCTTCACGACCTATGTCCAGCGTTCGGCGCTGATCGGCTTTCCCGACTATGTCTCGGTGCGCGCCGTCGAGGCCGAGGGCGGGGCGGCGCTGGCGATCTGGTCCCGCTCGCGCTTCGGATATGGCGACATGGGCGTCAACCGGGCGCGCGTGGAGCGATGGATCGCGGCGCTAGACTGAGGCCGTCCGGCGCGCAGCCCTCGCCCTGCCGTCGCCAGGCGGGGTTGTTCAGCGACATGGCGCAGAGCGCGGTGAACTCCTTGCCGTCCACCCTCAGGCACGCGGTCTGGCCGAGCTGGACGCGCTCGCCGCGATTGGTGCAGTAGCACTCGGGGTAGGCGTAGCCTTCCTTGGGGGCGGGCCGAACGCGGTTCCAGTCCTGCGCCCAGAGCGAGCCGGGCGCGGCGACGACGACGATTGCGATGGCGAGCAGCGCTTTCATCATCCTCAAAATGTAGCGACGCCGAACGGCGTTGGCGAGCACGGAAAGACGGCGCCGGCTTGACCGCGCGGCCCCCCGCCGCCTAGACGCCGCAGATGATTTCCGACGACAGGATCGCGGCGCTCATCGCGCAGTTCGAACTTTTGGAGGCGCAGCTCGCCCAGGGCGACGGCGCGTCCTTCGCGCGGCTTTCGCGCGACTACGCCGCGCTGCGCCCCGTCGTGGAGCAGGTGCGGGCGTTCCGGGCGCTGCAGGCCGAGATGCGGGCCGCCGAGGCGCTGCTCTCGGACCCGGAGATGCGAGCGCTCGCGCAGGAGGAGCTGGAGACGCTGCGCCGGCGCCTGCCGGCGGCGGAGCGCGCCGTGACGCTGGCGCTCCTGCCGCGGGACGAGGCCGACGCCCGCGCCGCCATCATCGAGCTGCGCGCCGGGACCGGCGGCGAGGAGGCGGCGCTCTTCGCCGCGGACCTCTTCCGCATGTACGCGCGCTATGCGGAGCAGCGCGGCTGGCGCGTCGAGGTGATGGACGAGAGCCCGTCGGAGATGGGCGGCTTCCGCGAGATCGTCGCCGCGATTCGCGGGGAGGGGGTGTTCGCCCGCCTGAAGTTCGAGAGCGGCGTGCATCGCGTGCAGCGCGTGCCGGCCACCGAGGCGCAGGGGCGCATCCACACCTCCGCCGCGACCGTCGCCGTCCTGCCCGAAGCCGAGGCGGTCGACGTCGACATCCGGGCCGAGGACATCCGCATCGACACCATGCGCGCCAGCGGCGCCGGCGGCCAGCGCGTCGATCACCGGATCGAGGTCGCCCGCCATCACCTCCGTCAGACGGTAGAGCGTCAGGTTGATGCGGTGGTCGGTGAGCCGCCCCTGCGGGAAGTTGTAGGTCCGGATGCGCTCGGAACGGTCGCCGGAGCCGACCTGCCCCTTGCGGTCGGCCGCCCGCGCCGCGTCGGCCTCGCGGCGCGCGAGGTCGTAGAGCCGCGCCCGCAGCACCTCCATCGCCCGCGCCCGGTTCTGGTGCTGGGAC
>CAYGUQ010000437.1:0-4074 GCA_964352995.1 uncultured Rhodobacterales bacterium | reverse complement strand
CGCTGATGGAGACCTTCTCGGCGCTGGCGGCCGAGGGGCGGGGCGTCGTCGCCTCGATGCACGACCTGGGTCTTGCGGCGCGCTGGTGCGGGCGGCTGGCGCTGCTCGACGCCGGGCGGCTCGTCGCCTTCGGGCCGCCGGCGGAGGTGCTGACCGAGGCGCGCCTTGCGGACGTCTACGGCGTGCGCTGCCGGCTCGACTGGATCGAGGGCGCGCCGTCGATCACGCCGCTGGGCCGAGCGGCGCGAAACGACTTCAGCGGGCCAGAGGCGCCCGGCGGTAGCTGACCGCCTCCGCCACATGGGCGCGGCCGACGCCCTCGGCGCCGTCGAGATCGGCGATGGTGCGGGCGAGCCGCAGCGCCCGGTGATAGCCGCGCGCGGTGAGCCGCAGCTTCTCGGCGGCGCGGTCGAGCAGTTCGCGGCCCGGCCCGTCGGGCGCCGCGACATGCGCCAGCGTCTCGCCGTCGGCCTCCGCGTTCGTCGCGACGCCGAGGCCCGCGTAACGGTCTCGCTGGAGCTCGCGCGCCGCGGCCACGCGCGCAGCCACCGCCGCGCTCGGCTCGCCCGCGGGCGCGCGCGAGAGGTCGCCCGGCGGCACCGCGGGCGTCTCGATCTGGATGTCGATGCGGTCGAGCAGCGGGCCGGAGAGCCGCCCCTGATAGTCGAGCCCGCAGTTGGGCGCCCGCGAGCACGCCATCGCCGGGTCCGCCAGATGGCCGCAGCGGCACGGGTTCATCGCCGCGATCAGCTGCACGCGGGAGGGGTAGCGGACATGGGCGTTGGCGCGCGCCACCATGGTCTCGCCGCTCTCCAGCGGTTGTCGGAGGCTCTCCAGCACCGGGCGGGCGAACTCGGGCAGCTCGTCGAGAAACAGCACGCCGTGATGGGCGAGCGACACCTCGCCGGGCGCCGCGCGCCTGCCGCCGCCGACCATCGCGGCCATCGATGCGGAGTGATGCGGGGCGCGGAACGGCCGCGCGCGGCTGACGCGGCCCTGCGCCAGCAACCCGGCGACCGAGTGCACCATCGAGACCTCCAGCGCCTCGCGCGGCGCCAGCGGCGGCAGGATGCCGGGCAGCCGCGCGGCCAGCATCGACTTGCCGGCGCCCGGCGGACCGATCATCAGCATGTTGTGCCCGCCGGCGGCCGCCACCTCCAGCGCGCCGCGCGCCTGGCCGCGCACGTCGGCGAGGTCGGCGACGGCGGGGTCTTCGGCGACCTCGGCGGGCTTCGGCGCCGCGAGCGGCGCGCGGCCGGAGAAATGGTTGATCAGCGCGATCAGATCCGCGGGCGCCAGCACCTCGGCCGCGCCCACGAGCGCGGCCTCGGGTCCGCAGGCTTCAGGGCAGACGAAGCCGCGCTCCGCCTCCGCCGCCGCCAGCGCCGCCGGCAGCGCGCCGGCCACGGCCGTCAGCCGGCCGTCGAGCGAAAGCTCCCCCATCGCGGTCAGTCCCCGCGTCCGCTCCGCGGGCAGCACCTCCATCGCCGCCATCAGCGCCATCGCGACGGGCAGGTCGAAATGCGCGCCCTCCTTGGGCAGGTCGGCCGGCGCGAGGTTCACGGTGATGCGCTTCGGCGGCAGGGCGAGGCCGATGGCGGTGAGCGCCGCCCGCACCCGCTCCCGGCTCTCGGCGACGGCCTTGTCGGGCAGGCCGACGAGGGTGAAGGCGGGCAGGCCGGAGGACAGCGTGCACTGCACGTCGACCTCGCGCGCCTCGACCCCCTGGAAAGCGACGGTGTAGACGCGCGCCAGCATGAAGCTCCCCCGCGCCGAGAGCCGGCGACGCAGCCAACGCGCCGCGCGGGCGGGCATTTGTCAAGGAGCGCCGGATCAGGCGGGGGAGAGCCCGTTCTCCAGCGCGCGCAGGCGTATCGTCTCGCGCAGCATGCGCGGCGGCGGCGCGGGCAGGTCGGGCGGCGTCTCGCCGCGTTCGGCGAGCGCCGCCGCCAGAACCTTCCGCCGCGCCAGCAGCGCCTCGATCTCCGGATCGCGCGCCGTCGCCCCGTCCGCCAGCGCGTCGGCCATCTCCTTCAGCCGCGCCAGATCGCGCTTTACGCGCGCGGCGTCGGCCCTCGCGCCGGCCCGGGTTCCCGGCGCGGCGAGCGCCGCAAGCTCGGCCTTCAGCGCCCACGCCGCGTCTAGCCCCGCGCGGGCGTGCCTCGCGGCCAGCGCCTCTGCGATTTCGCGGTCGAGCCGCTTCAGCGCGCGGCGGGCGGCGTGGCGCGGGGCCAGCGCGCCGGAGACCGGGCCGTAGCCGTAGATGCAGATCGGCGCGGCCATCAGGAAGGACTGCGGCGACACCCACACCAGCCCCGCCGCGCAGACCATCATGAAGGCGAGCCCCGCCACGCCGGCCCGGTTCAGCCAGACCTGCCGCGGCGTCGGCGGCGGCGGCGCGGAGGACGGCAGCGGTTCAGGCGGGACATAGGCGAAGCTCGACGGCAGGGCGACGGCTTCGAGCCGACGACGCAGGGCGGCGGCGTCCATCGGCCTCGGCGCCGAGCCGGGCGCGCCGGGGGCGGGAAACAGCTTCACGCGCCCGGCGGCCTCGATCCGGCACCAGGGGCAGTTCGCGAGACCGCCGAAATGGACGTGGCGCGGATCGGCGCGGCAGACCGCCATGGCCCCCTCCGCCGCCGCGAGCGCCGACACCCACTCCTCGGCGCCCGGCCGCCTTCCCGCGGCGTCAGGCGCGAAGGCCCGCTCGAAGAGCGCGGCGATCGCGCGCGGCGTCTCGTCGAGGCGCGGCGCGCCGGGCGGCGGGGAGAGCGGGCCGGGCCGCTCCGACCACGCGAAGGCGCCGCGCGCGACGGCCTCCTCGACGGCGAGATCCGCGCCCGCGCCGACCCCGGTGAAGGGGTGGCGGCCGAGAAAGAGCAGCTGGAACAGCACCACCGCCAGCCCGAAGGCGTCATGGTCCGGCGTGCGCGTCACGCCCGCCAGCGAGCGGCCCTGCAGTTCGGGGGGCGTGTACTCCGGCACGCCCACGGCGCAGAGATGCCGCTCCGCGCCGTCCTCGACCTGGAAGCTGTCGGCGTCGATCAGCGCGACCAGCGCGTCCTGACCGATGAGAAACCCCGAGTGGTTCACGTCGCCGATCACGCAGCCGGCGCGGTGGGCGGCCGCGACGGCGCGGGCCGCGTTCAGCGCCGCGCGCAGGACGAAGCGGAAGTCGGCTTCCGGGAAGGCGCGCTTGCGGGCGCCGGGGGCGTAGAGTTCGTGCAGCGGCGCCGCGCGGGCGACCTTCGCCATGAGGAAGCCGCCGAAGCGGCCCGCCTCGTCATGCAGCGCCGCCTGCGGAAACGCGACGAGCGGCGCGTCCCCGGCCATGCCGGCGCGCAGCATCGCGGCGATCTTGGCCTCGCGCGAGCCGGCGATCCCGGGCCGATAAAGCTTGGCGGCGAGGCCGGGGCGGCGGGCGACGGCGAAGACCTCGCCCTCGCCGCCGCCGCCGAGCCGCCGGCCGAGCCGCACGACGCGGCCCTCGCTGAACCAGCGCGCGCCGGTCACGGCGCGGCCCGCGCGGCGAGCACCAGCGTGCGGTCGTCGTCGGTGCGTTCGGCGACTGAAGGGCCTTCGAGATAGCGCGCCAGCGCCTGCGAGAGCGCGGCGTCGCGGCCCGGCGCTGGCAGCGCCGCCACCGGGCGCGCCATCCGCTCGAAGAACGGCGCGTGCGGCGCCGCGGCGGCGAAGTCGAGCACCAGCCGCTCGATCCCGTCGGTCAGGAGCGCGAGAGCGTCGATGGGCTCCCTCGTCGCGCCGGTGCGCAGGGCGGGGGCCTCGTCGGTGAGAAAATGCGTCTCGCCGGCATGGGCGCCGGCCATCGGCCACGAGAGCGCCCGCCAGCCGCCCTCAGCGCGCGCCACGATCGCGCCGTCGCCGACATGCGCCCAGAGCGTCGTCGCGCCGTCGGAGACGGCCAGCAGCAGCGTCGCGGCGCAGTCCCGCGGGGCGAGGCCGCAGGTTTCGGCCGCGGCGGCGACCGCCGCGCGCGCCGCCTCGACCCAGCGGCGCAGATCGCCGTCGCGCGCGGCCGAAAGGCTGGCGTTCGCCGCGAGCGCGGCGCAGGCC
>CAYGUQ010000436.1:0-4074 GCA_964352995.1 uncultured Rhodobacterales bacterium | reverse complement strand
TCATCGCCCATGAGCTGACGCCCGGCGCCCTCGCCGCGCTGGAGGACGGGCGCATCGACGCCGTCATCACGCAGGATCTCGGCCATGTCGCGCGCAGCGCCCTGCGCGTCCTGCGCGCCCGCAGCGACGGCGTGGCCATCGATCCGGCGCAGGAGCGCATCCGCATCGAGATCGTCATCAAAGAGAACCTGCCGGCGCAGACCGGCCCGGACCGGGAGAGGGAGACGCCATGAAGACCATGCAGGGGCCGGCGCTGTTTCTGGCGCAGTTCGCCGCGGACGACGCGCCGTTTAACGAATGGGCGTCGATCACGCGCTGGGCGGCGGAGTGCGGCTTCAGGGGCGTTCAGGTCCCGAGCTGGGACCGGCGGCTCTTCGACCTCGACCTCGCCGCGGAGAGCCGGGACTACTGCGACGCCTTCAAGGGCGTCGCGGCCGAGAGCGGCGTGGCGGTGACGGAACTCTCCACTCACCTTCAGGGCCAGCTCGTCGCCGTCCACCCCGCCTATGACGAGATGTTCGACGGCTTCGCAGACCCCGCCGTGCGCGGCGACCCGGCGGCGCGGCGGGTCTGGGCGGTCGAGCAGGTGCGCAAGGCCGTCGTCGCCTCGCGCAATCTCGGCCTCTCGGCCCATGCGACCTTCTCCGGCGCGCTGGCGTGGCCCTACGTCTACCCTTGGCCACAGCGGCCGGCGGGCCTCGTGGAGGCCGCCTTCGACGAGCTGGCCGCGCGCTGGCGGCCGCTGCTCGACCTCGCCGACGAGCACGCCGTCGACCTCTGCTACGAGATCCATCCCGGTGAGGACCTGCATGACGGCGCCAGCTTCGAGATGTTCCTCGAAAGGGTCGGCGGGCACCCGCGGGCGAAGATCCTCTACGACCCGTCGCATTTCGTGCTGCAGGCGCTCGACCACCTCGCCTTCATCGACCTCTATCACCCGCGCATCGGCATGTTCCACGTCAAGGACGCCGAGCTGAACCCGACCGGGAGGCAGGGCGTCTATGGCGGCTTCCAGCCCTGGGTGGACCGGGCCGGGCGCTTCCGCTCGCTCGGCGACGGGCAGGTCGACTTCAGGGGCGTGTTCTCGAAACTCGCGCAGTACGGCTTCGACGGCTGGGCCGTGGTCGAGTGGGAGTGCGCGCTGAAGCACCCCGAGGACGGCGCGCGGGAGGGGGCGGCCTTCGTCGCCGACCACATCATCCGCGTCACCGACCGCGCCTTCGACGACTTCGCCGGCGCCGCCGTCGACGCCGCCGCCAACCGCCGCATGCTGGGGCTCGACCGATGAGCGGCCGCGGCGAAGCCGGGGAGGGCCGGTCATGATCGACGCCGCGCCGTCGGGCGCGCCCGGCCGCATCCGCCTCGGGATGGTCGGCGGTGGGCGCGACGCCTTCATCGGGGCGGTCCACCGCATCGCCGCCCGGCTCGACGATCGCTTCGCGCTGGTCGCCGGCTGCTTCAGCTCCGACCCCGCGAAGTCGCGCGCTTCGGGCGCCGAACTCGGCCTCGACCCGTCGCGCGTCTATGACGACTTCGAGGCGATGGCGCGGCGCGAGGCGCGACTGAAGGACGGGATCGAGGCCGTCGCGATCGTCACGCCGAACCACATGCACCTCGCCCCGGCGCGCGCGTTCCTGCGCCGCGGCGTCCACGTGATCTGCGACAAGCCGCTGACCGCGACGCTGGCCGAGGCGCGCCGGCTGGCCGCGCTGGCGAAGAAGTCCGACGCGCTCTTCGTGCTCACGCACAACTACACCGGCTACCCGATGGTCCGGCAGGCGCGGGCGATGGTCGCCGCCGGCGCGCTCGGACCCCTGCGCGTCGTGCAGGCGGAGTATGCGCAGGACTGGCTGACCGAGCCGCTGGAGGCGACCGGCCAGAAGCAGGCCGCATGGCGGACCGACCCCGCCCGCGCGGGGCTCGGCGGCGCGACCGGCGACATCGGCACCCACGCCGCGAACCTCGCCTGCTTCGTGACCGGGCAGGAGATCGAGAGCCTCTCGGCGGAGCTGCACAGCTTCGTCCCCGGCCGCGCGCTCGACGACAACGCCCACGCGCTGCTGCGGTTCTCGGGCGGCGCGAAGGGGATGCTCTGGTGCAGCCAGGTCGCGCCGGGCTGCGAGAACGGGCTGCGGCTGCGCGTCTACGGCGAGAAGGGCGGGCTGGAGTGGGCGCAGGAGAACCCCAACGTCCTGCGCCACGCCCCCTTCGGCGAGCCGCCGCGCATCATCACCCGCGGCGGCCATGGCGCCGGGCCCGAGGCCGCGCGTCTCACCCGCGTCCCGCCCGGCCACCCCGAAGGCTATCTGGAGGGTTTCGCGAACATCTACGCCGAGGCCGCCCGCGCGATCGAGGCCCGCCGCGAAGGCCGCGCGCCGGACCCCGGCGTCCTTTATCCCGACATCGGCGACGGGCTGGCCGGCGTCGCCTTCGTGGACGCCTGCGTGCGCAGCAGCCGGCGCGGCGGCGCCTGGGTTCGGCTCGCGCAGGCCTGACGCGCGCCGCCCGGCCTCGCGCCTCCCGGCGCCGCCTCGCCAGAGCGCGCCGGCAGTGTGCGCGGCCGGTTTTGAGGTACGCACCTCATTTTTTCGTGGACAGCCTTCCGTCGCCGGCCTTAGCCTGTGTCTCAGATCAAACGAGCCGGGGATTCGCCCCTGCCGCCCTCAGGGAGGAATGACCGCATGACCACCAGGCGCCTCTTGTCGTCCGCGGCCGTCGCCGCGCTGACGCTCTCCGCCGCCGGCGCGGCGCAGGCCGAGAACCTCACGCTCTGCTGGGCCGCATGGGACCCCGCGAACGCGCTCGTCGAGCTCTCCAAGGAGTTCGAGGCGCAGTCCGGCCACACCATGAGCTTCGAGTTCGTGCCGTGGCCGAACTTCGCCGACCGGATGCTCAACGAGCTCAACTCCGGCGGCCAGCTCTGCGACCTGCTGATCGGCGACAGCCAGTGGATCGGCGGCGGCGCCGAGAACGGCCACTACGTCAAGCTGAACGAGTTCTTCGACCGCGAAGGCATCAGCATGGACGACTTCGCCCCGGCGACCGTCTACGCCTACTCCACCTGGCCCAAGGGCACGCCGAACTACTACGCGCTGCCGGCGATGGGCGACGCGAACGGCTGGTTCTACCGCAAGGACTGGTTCGCGCGCCCCGAGATCCGCGAGGCGTTCCAGGCCGAATACGGCCGCGAGCTCGCCGAGCCCAAGACCCAGCGCGAACTGATGGAGATCGCCAAGTTCTTCCAGGGCCGCGAGATCGACGGCCAGACGCGCTACGGCGCCTCGATCTTCACCGAGCGCGGCTCGGAGGGCATCACCATGGGCGCCACCGGCGCGCTCTACGCCTGGGGCTTCAAGTACGAGAACGAGCCGGGAAGCTACGACATGCAGGGCGCCGTCAACTCGCCCGAGGCGGTCGAGGCGCTGGAGTTCTACAAGGAGCTCTACGAGTGCTGCACGCCGCCCGGCTACACCAACGCCTACATGGAGCAGTCGCTCGACGCCTTCAAATCGGGCCAGGTCGCCATGGCGATGAACTGGTTCGCCTTCTTCCCCGGCCTCTACGCCGACCCCGACACCGGCGGCGAGCACATCGACTTCTTCGTCAACCCGCCGCAGAACGTCGCCGCCTCCACGCTCGGCGGGCAGGGCATCTCGGTCGTGGCCTACAGCGAGAAGCAGGACGCCGCGCTCGAATACATCAAGTGGTTCGCGCAGCCGTCGGTGCAGGCGAAGTGGTGGGCGCTCGGCGGCTATTCGGCCCACAACTCGGTGCTGAACGATCCGGGCTTCCCCGCAAGCCAGCCCTTCGCCGGGGACTTCCTCGTGGCGATGGAGGGCGTGCAGGACTTCTGGCAGGAGCCCGCCTACGCCTCGTTGCTGCTGGCGATGCAGAAGCGCCTGCACGACTACGTGGTGGCCGACCAGGGCACCGCGCAGGAGGCGCTCGACATGCTCATCGACGACTGGACCGAGGTCTTCGAGGACGAAGGCAAGCTGTGACGCGGCCGGGCGCGCGGCGCGCCCGGCTCCCCTCACCCCGGCCCTCTCCCGCCCGCGGGAGAGGGCCGGGGTG
>CAYGUQ010000435.1:0-4075 GCA_964352995.1 uncultured Rhodobacterales bacterium | reverse complement strand
TGGTGCGGACGGTGGGACTCGAACCCACACTCCCTGGGGATGCGGATTTTAAGTCCGCTGCGTCTACCGTTCCGCCACGTCCGCGCCGAGCGCTTCTTGCCATGGCTCCGGCGCACCTGTCACGCCGCCCGCCCGCGCACGATCCCGATCAGCGCGATGGCGAGGCGTCGGGCGTCAGGACTTCCAGATCAGCATGTAGCGCTCGGCGCCGACCCCGCCCTGGCCGAACTCGTCGTACCCGGCGCGCTCGCGCAGGCCGTCGCTTTCCCAGGGTGCGTTGGGGTCCATGTAGTAGACGCGTCGGTTGTCGGCGCCGTAGACCACCACCGTATGCGACGGGCCGTCAGGGTCGTCGGGGGCCGGCGGCATGACGACGATGACGTGGCTCGACCTCAGCCGCTCCGAGAAATGGCGCAGTTCGAGGTCGCGCGTGCGGATATGCGATACCCCGCGCGTCGGCGCCGGCGAGACGTAGCGCACACCGCCCGACGGCGTGACCTTTGCCCTCTGGATCAGGATCTCGACGACCTCCAGATCGAAGCGCTTCGCGAACTGCTTCCAGCCGCGCGGCGTCTTGAGCGTGCGGTCGGCGTTTACCACCGTCGGCGTCCAGGTCGAGAATTCGTCCACGACGTCGTCGACCTTCATCCAGTTGGTCACGCCGCCGGTCACGCGGGCGAACGACGAGATCGCGGCCGCCCAGCAGGTCAGCTTGCTCTGCCGCACGTTGGGCGGCCTCATTCTCCACGCCGCCATGATCCTGTCCTCCCGCCGCCGCGCCAACCGCCTCGGGAGGATCGCCGCACCGCGTCGCCCCCTCAAGTCGCCGGGACGGGCTAGCGCGGACAGGTGCGGCGCGAGGCGAGACGCCGCGCTCAGGCGGGCGGGGTCCTCAGGCGGGCGGGGTCTCGGCGACGTCGGCGCAGCCGAGCCTCGCCAGCATCTCCCTCAACGCGTCCGCGCCGAGCGAGAGCGCCGCGCGGTCGGAGCAGCGCGCGACCAGGGTCGAGCCTAGCCCGCCGCGGTAGAACGGATAACTGCCGAAAGCGACGCTCGGATGCGCCGCCGCCACGGCGGCCAGCGGCCCCGCGAGCTCGCCCTCCGGCATCGCGGCGCGGAAGCTCCACGCCAAGACCGGCGCCCCGCCCCCGATCGTCGGCAGCAGGCCTTCGAGCATCGCCGCGAAGATCGACGGCACGCCCGCCATGACATGCACGTTGCCGAGCGTGAAGCCCGGCGCCTGGCTGAGCGGGTTGAGGATCAACGACGCGCCGTCGGGGATGCGCGCCATGCGCAGCCGCGCCTCGTTCAGCGCGCCGGGGTCGGCGTAGTAGGCTTCGAGAATGGCGCGCGCGTCCTCCCGCACCGCCAGACCCGCGCCGAAGGCCAGCGCCACGGCGTCGGCCGTCATGTCGTCATGGGTCGGCCCGATGCCGCCGGACGTGAAGAGATGGTCGACCTCGGCGCGCAGCGCGTTCACATGCCGCGCGATCGTGGGAACGTCGTCGCCGATCACGCGGATTTCGCGCAGGTCGACGCCCATCTCGGTGAGCTTGAGCGCGAGATGATGCGCGTTCGCCTCGCGCGTGCGGCCCGAAAGAACCTCGTCGCCGATCACCAGCATCGCCGCCGTCGGATTGGCCATCGCCCGTCTCCCTTGCGCCTCCGTTTCTTCGGGGATAGGCGGCGGCATGGAGTTCGCCAAGCCCCTCGTGCGCGGCCGCCTGATCCGGCGGTACAAGCGGTTCCTCGCGGACGTCGCGCTCGACGCCGGCGGCGAGGCGACGGCGCACTGCCCCAATCCCGGCTCGATGATGGGCCTCGACGCGCCGGGCCTGCCCGTGTGGCTCGAACCCAACGACGACCCCAGGCGCAAGCTGCGCTACGGCTGGCGCCTGTGCGAGCTGCCGGGCGGCCATTGGGCGGGGATCGACACCGCGACGCCCAACCGCGCCGCCGGAGAGGCGCTGCGCGCAGGCCTCATCCCGGAGCTTGCGGCCTATCGCGGCGTGCGCGCGGAGGTGAAGTACGGCGTCCGCAGCCGCGTGGACTTCCTGCTGACCGAGCCGGGCCTGCCCGACGCATGGGTCGAGGTCAAGAACGTCCACCTGCGCCGAACGGGCGACCTCGCCGAGTTTCCCGACAGCGTGACCGAGCGCGGCGCGAAGCACCTGCGCGAACTGGCGGCGATGAAGGCGCAGGGCGCGCGGGCGGTGATGCTCTACGTGATCCAGCGCGACGACTGCGCGCGCCTCGCCATGGCCGCCGATCTAGACCCCGGCTACGCCGCGGCCTTTCGCACCGCCCGCGCGGCCGGCGTCGAGGCGCTCGCCTGGGTCTGCGCGATCTCGCCCGAGGGCGTGCGCCTTGACCATCCGGCGCCCGTGATGGAATGAGGCCGGAAGGGCTTCAAACGGTCGCAGCGCCTTGAACCGCGCCCGGCTATCCGCGACATTGCGGCGCGACCAGCGAAAGGAACGAGGCACGTGGAGCGCAGCGCCGGGCCAGACCGCACGCCTGAGGGCATTCGCCTGCATACGCAGGGCGAGTTCGAAGGCATGCGGGTCGCGGGCCGGCTCGCGGCGGAGACGCTCGACATGATCGCCGCCCATGTCGCGCCGGGCGTGACGACGGGCGAGCTGGACGACGTGATCGACGCCCATATCGTCGGCGCCGGCGCCGTGCCGGCGACCAAGGGATATCGCGGCTACACGAAGTCGAGCTGCATCTCGATCAACCATGTCGTCTGCCACGGCATTCCCGGCGACAAGGCGCTGCGCGACGGCGACATCCTCAACATCGACGTGACCGTCATCGTCGACGGCTGGTTCGGCGACAGCTCGCGGATGTACGTCGCGGGCCGACCCAACCGCCGGGCCGAGCGCCTGATCGACGTCACCCACGAGTCCCTCATGCGCGGCATCGCCGCCGTGAAGCCGGGGGGAACCTTCGGCGACATCGGCGCCGCCATCCAGACCTATGCGGAGAGCGAGCGCTGCTCGATCGTGCGCGACTTCTGCGGCCACGGGCTCGGCCGGGTGTTCCACGACGCGCCCAACGTGCTGCACTACGGGCGCGCGGGCTCCGGGCCTACGCTGCGGCCCGGCATGTTCTTCACCATCGAGCCGATGGTGAACCTCGGCCGGCCCGAAACCAAGATCCTCGCCGACGGCTGGACGGCGGTGACGCGAGACAAGTCGCTCTCGGCGCAGTTCGAGCACACCGTCGGCGTGACGGAGGACGGCGTGGAGATCTTCACGCTCTCGCCGACCGACAGCTTCCACCCCACCTGGAGCCGCTGAGCGCCGATGGCGCCGAAGCCGAGCCCTGCGTCGCTGAACGAGGCGCCGGGCCTCTTCGGCGAGGCGGCTGCGGCGGACGGCGCCGCTCCCGACCATGTCGGCCACCGCGACAGGCTCAAGAGCCGCTTCATGGCGGATTTCGGCGCCTCGATGCAGGACTACGAGCTGCTGGAGCTCGTGCTGTTCTCCGCCATTCCGCGCCGCGACGTGAAGCCGCTCGCCAAGCGCCTGCTGCGCGAGTTCGGCGATTTCGCCCATGTCGTCTCCGCCGCGCCGGAGCGGCTGCGCGCCGTGCCGGAAGCCAGCGAGTCGGTGGTCCGCGCCCTCAAGATCGTCGAGAGCGCCGCGCACCGGCTGGCGCGCGGGCGCGTCATCGGGCGCGAGGCGCTCAGCTCATGGTCCGCGCTGGTTGAGTATTGCAAGACCAGCATGGCGCACCGGGCCATCGAGGAGTTCCGCATCCTGTTTCTCGACCGCAAGAACGTGTTGATCGCCGACGAGGCCCAGGCGCGCGGCACGGTCGACCATGTTCCGGTCTATGTCCGCGAGGTCGTGAAGCGGGCGCTGGAGCTCGACGCCTCCGCCGTCATCCTCGTGCACAACCATCCCTCGGGCGACCCGACGCCGAGCCAGGCCGACGTCGAGATGACCCGCGCGATCAAGGCGGGCCTCGGCGCGGTGCGCATCGCGCTCCACGACCATCTGGTGATCGGCAAGGACCGCGAGGCGAGCTTCCACGCTCTCGGGCTGCTCTGAGCCCGATTTCCGCGGTT
>CAYGUQ010000434.1:0-4081 GCA_964352995.1 uncultured Rhodobacterales bacterium | reverse complement strand
GATCTACACCATCATCCGCGACCTCGCCGCGGCGGGAAAGGCGGTGGTGGTCATCTCGTCGGAGATGCCCGAGCTGCTCGGCGTGAGCGACCGGATCTACGTCATGAACGAGGGCCGCATGGTGGGCGAGATGCCGACGGCGGAGGCCTCGCAGGAAGCGATCATGGGCGTCATCATGCGCGACGCCAGCCGGAGCAGGGAGGCGCGGGATGGTCGACAGACCGCTTGAGGGCGACGGCGCGGCGGCCCCCGCGCAGGGCGGCGACCCGCTGGGCTTCGTCAAGGCCCATGTGCGCGAATACGGCATCCTCGTCGCGCTGATCGCGATCATCGTCTTCTTCCAGGCGCTGACCGGCGGCATCCTGCTCAAGCCGATCAACCTCACCAACCTGGTGCTCCAGAACAGCTACATCGTCATCATGGCGGTGGGGATGCTGCTGGTGATCGTCTCCGGCCACATCGACCTCTCGGTCGGCTCGGTGCTCGGCTTCGTCGGCGGGCTGGCGGCGGTGATGATGGTGACATGGAACTTCAACCCGGTGGTCGCCACCGTGCTGTGTCTCGCCGCCGGCGCGCTGATCGGCGCCGCGCAGGGCTACTGGATCGCCTACTGGAAGATACCGTCCTTCATCGTCACGCTGGCGGGGATGCTCGTCTTCAAGGGGCTGACGCTGTGGCTGCTGCAGGGCCAGTCGGTCGGTCCGTTTCCGGCGAGCTTCAACCTGCTGTCGTCCGGCTTCATCCCCGACGTCTCGCCAGAACGCTTCCACGTCGTCTCCATGGCGCTGGGCGCCGCGGCGGTCGGCCTGCTGCTCTACCTTGCCGCCGCGACCCGCAAGCGCCAGACCGACGGCGGCGGGGCCGACGAGCCCTTCGCCTTCTTCCTCGTGAAGCACCTGCTGGTGGCGGGGGTGATCCTCTATCTCTCCTACCTGCTCGCGACCTATCGCGGCTTTCCCAACGTGCTGATCATCATGGCGCTGCTGGTGGCGGTCTACAGCTTCCTCACCGGCCGCACGACGCTCGGCCGCCGCATCTACGCCGTGGGCGGCAACGCCAAGGCGGCGAAGCTGTCGGGCGTGAACGCCGAGCGGCTGGTGTTTCTCACCTTCGTCAACATGGGCGTGCTGGCGGCCATCGCCGGGCTGGTGTTCGCCGCTCGCCTCAACACCGCCACCCCCAAGGCGGGCCTCGGCTTCGAGCTCGACGTCATCGCGGCGGTGTTCATCGGCGGCGCCTCGATGTCGGGCGGCGTCGGCACCGTGGTCGGCGCGGTGGCGGGCGCCTTCATCATGGGGGTGATGAACAACGGCATGTCGATCATGGGCGTCGGCATCGACTACCAGCAGGTGATCAAGGGCCTCGTGCTGCTCGCCGCCGTCATCTTCGACGTCTACAACAAGAACCGCGCGTGAGCGGCGCGGCGAAGCCCATCGCCGTCGGCCTCGTCGGCGTCGGCAAGATCGCGCGCGACCAGCACATCCCGGCGATCGCCGCGAACCCCGACCTGCGCCTCGCCGCGGCCGCGAGCCGCCACGCGACCGTCGAGGGCGCGCCCTGCTTTCCCTCCATCGAGGCCATGCTGGAGGGCGCGCCCGAGGTCGAGGCCGTCGCCCTCTGCGCGCCGCCGCAGGTACGCCGCGCCATGGCGGCCGCCGCCATCGCCGCGGGCCGCCACGTGTTTCTCGAAAAGCCCCCCGGCGCGACGTTGAGCGAGGTCTCGGCGCTCGCCGACGCCGCCCGCGCCGCCGGCGTGACGCTCTTCGCGAGCTGGCACTCCCGCTTCGCCCCCGGCGTCGAGCCCGCCCGCGCCTTCCTCGCCGCCAACCCGCCCCGCGCCGTCCGCGTGACCTGGAAGGAGGACGTCGAGCATTGGCATCCCGGCCAGAGCTGGATCTGGGAGCCCGGCGGCCTCGGCGTCTTCGACCCCGGGATCAACGCGCTCTCCATCCTGACCCGCATCCTGCCGCGCCCCTTCGCGCTGCGCAGCGCCGAACTGTGGTTCCCGGAGAACCGCGAGGCCCCCATCGCGGCCGACCTGGTCTTCGAGGACGACGCCGGCGCCCCCATCGAGGCCGCCTTCGACTTCCGCCAGAAGGGCCCGCAGAGCTGGGACGTCGCGGTCGAGACGGACGCCGGCCCGCTTGAACTCTCGCTCGGCGGCGCGCGGCTCGCCATCGCCGGCCGGCCGGTCGCGCTGCCGCCCGAGGCGGAGTACGCCGGCCTCTACGCCCGTTTCGCGGCGCTCGTGCGCGCCGGCGAGAGCGAGGTCGACGTCGCGCCCTTCGCCCATGTCGCCGACGCCTTCCTGCTCGGCCGCCGCCGCGTCGCCGCGCCGTTCCACGGCGTCTGACCGCGCCGCCGGGCGCCCCTGAAGGAGCCCGCCCCATGACCGCGCGCATCATCGACCATGGCGACGGGCTGCTGGAGGCGCGGCTGGAGCATGGCGACGCCGTCGCGTCGATCCTCAACCTAGGCTGCGCGCTGCGCGACTGGCGCGCGCCGCTCGGCGGCAGGCTGGTCCCTGCGGTGCTCGGCTACGAGGATCCGCGCGCCTACCGAAGCGACGGCCGCTGGTTCGGCGCGCTCGTGGGCCGCGTCGCGAACCGCATCGCCCATGGCCGCTTCACGCTCGAGGGTCGCGAATGCGCCCTGCCCCTCAACGACGGCCGCCACCACCTGCATGGCGGGCCGGGCGGCCTGTCGCGCCGGCTCTGGCGCATGGAGGCCGACGACGCCGCCAGCGCCGTGCGCCTGAATCTCACCTCGCCGGACGGCGACCAGGGCTATCCGGGCGCGCTGGCGCTCTCGGTGGAGATCGCGCTTGGAAAGGACGGCCTGACCTACGCGATGATCGCCGACGCCGACCGCCCGACCCCGGTGAACCTCGCCCAGCACGCCTATTACCGCCTTGGCGGAGTCGACGTGCGCGGCCATGTCCTGCGCGTCGCCGCGCCCGAGTTCACGCCGACCGACGCCGAACTCATCCCCACCGGAGAGCGCGCCCCTGTCGCCGGCACGCGCTTCGACTTCCGCAGGCCGCGTTCACTCGCCTCGGCCGACCCAGAGGGCGCCGCCTACGACGTAAACCTCGCGCTCGACGCTGCGCGCGACCCCGCGGAGCCGGCGGCCGAGGTCTTCTCGCCCGGCGGCCTGCGCCTGCGGCTGTGGAGCGACCAGCCGGGACTTCAGGTGTATGACGGCGCGGGGATCGGCGCGGCGGAAGGCGGGCTCGACGGTGCGCGTTACGGCCGCTTCGGCGGGCTGTGCCTTGAGGCGCAGGGCTTTCCCGACAGCCCCAACCGCCCCGGCTTCCCGTCGATCCTCTGCAGTCCCGACGCGCCCTACCGCCAGCGGCTGAGGCTCGCGCTGGACGCCGCGCCGAAAGAGGCCTGAGCGAGGCCGATCTTCCCCGTTTCAGGCCGCGCTCAGAACGGGATCTCGTCGTCCAGATCGGCGCCGAAGCCGCCGCGGTCGCCCCCGCGCTCCCCGCCCCGGTCGCCGCTGCGGTCGCTTCCCAGGCCGCCGCCGCCCATGCCGCCGCGCTCGTCCATCGGGTCGGAGGGGCCGGACATGCGGCCCATGCCGCCGCCCTCGCCCTCGCCGCGACCGTCGAGCATCGTCAGCGTCGAGGTGTAGGGCCGCAACACGACTTCGGTGGAGTAGCGGTCCTGCCCGCTCTGGTCCTGCCATTTGCGGGTTTCCAGCTGGCCTTCGATGTAGACCTTGGAGCCCTTGCGCAGATACTGCTCCGCCACGCGCACCAGCGGCTCGGAGAAGATCGCGACCGAATGCCATTCGGTGCGCTCCTTGCGCTCGCCGCTGGCCTTGTCGCGCCACTGCTCCGAGGTGGCGATGCGCAGGTTGCAGACCTTGCCGCCGTTCTGGAAGCTGCGCACTTCGGGGTCGCGCCCGAGATTGCCGATCAGGATCACCTTGTTGACGCTTCCGGCCATGTCCGAGCCCCCGCTGTTCCGACGTCGCAGGCCCGCCGCGCGGGATTCGCGCCGGCCGGCCTTGAAGCGCCGACCCTAAGACCCATCGGCGTGGCGCGCCAAGGGGCCGCGCGGCGCCGACGCGC
>CAYGUQ010000433.1:0-4124 GCA_964352995.1 uncultured Rhodobacterales bacterium | reverse complement strand
GCTGATGGACGAGCCCTTCGCCGCACTCGACGTGCAGACCCGCCAGAAGATGCAGGACTTCCTGCTCGACGTCTGGCGCGACAGCGGCGCCACGGTGCTGTTCGTGACCCACCACATCGACGAGGCCGTCGCCCTGTCGGACCGGGTCGTGGTGTTCACCTCCCGCCCCGGGCGCATCAAGACCATCGTGACCAACGACCTGCCCCGCCCGCGCGACCCCTTCGCGCCGGAAAGCGAGGCGATGCGCCGCCACCTGACCGCGCAGCTGCGCGACGAGGTGGACCGCGCCTTCGCCGAACAGGAATCCTTCGGGGCCTGAGGCCTGCGCCTCGGCGACCCACATCCAGGAGACGAGAAGTGACCGCATCCCTCGTGCGCAGCCGGGCGTTGATCGCCGGCGCGAAAGACCGCCAGTCCGTCGAGCAGATCGACGGCGGCGCCGTGCTCATCGAGGACGGCGTCGTCGCCGCGATCGGCGCGTTCGACGCGCTGCAGGCGAAGAACCCCGGCGCCGCCGTCATCGGCTCGGGCAACGACGTCGTGCTGCCGGGCTTCGTGAACGGCCATCACCACATCGGCCTGACGCCGGTTCAGCTCGGCTCGCCCGACATGCCGCTGGAGCTGTGGTTCGTCACCCGCATGGTGAGCCGCAACCTCGACCTCTACCTCGACACGCTCTACTCGGCCTTCGAGATGATCGGCTCGGGGATCACCACGGTCCAGCACATCCACGGCTGGATGCCGGGAACGCCGGAGCAGGTGGCGAAGGCGTCGAACGACGTGATCCGCGCCTACGAGGACATCGGCATGAAGGTCTCGTACTGCTATGCGGTGCGGGACCAGAACCGGCTCGTCTATCAGGCCGACGAGGAGTTCGTCGCCAGCCTGCCGAAGGAGCTGCAGGAGCCGATGAAGCGCTGGTTCGGGCGCTTCCAGACCGGGCTCGACGAGTGCCTCGGCCTCTTCGCCGACCTCCACGGCGCCCACCACCACAAGAAGCGCGTCAAGATCCAGCTTGCGCCGGCGAACCTGCACTGGTGCTCCGACAAGGCGCTGACCGCGCTGTCGGAGACGTCGAAGAAGTACGACGCGCCGATGCACATGCACCTGCTCGAGACCGCCTACCAGAAGGCCTACGCCGAGAAGCGCGGCGGCTGCACCGCGGTCGACTACATCGAGCGCTTCGACATGCTCTCGCCGCGGCTGACGCTCGGCCACGGGGTGTGGCTCAACGAGAGCGACGTCGACAAGCTCGCCGCCGCCGGCGCCTGCGTCTGCCACAACTGCTCGTCGAACTTCCGGCTGCGCTCCGGCCTCGCGGCGCTGAACCATTTCGAGAAGAAGGGGATCAACACCGCCATCGGGCTCGACGAGGCGGGGCTGAACGACGACCGCGACATGCTCAACGAGATGCGCCTCGTCGCCCGCGCCCACCGCGTGCCGGGCATGGTGGAGGCGGACGTGCCGACCTTCCCGCAGGTGCTGCGCATGGCGACCGAGGGCGGCGCGAAGACCACCCCCTACGGCGAGACCATCGGGCGGCTGGAGGTCGGCCGCGCCGCCGATCTCGTCATGATCGACTGGGACCAGATCCACTACCCCTACATGGACGAGGAGACGCCGCTCCTCGACGCCGTCATCCAGCGGGCCAAGACCAGCGGGGTCACCCGCGTCCTCTGCGACGGCGAGACGCTCTACGAGAACGGCCGCTTCACCCGCGTCGACCAGGCCGGCGCGCTGAAGGCGCTGCACGACGACCTCGCCCGCGCCCTCTCCGACGACGAGGTGGAGCGGCGCAACCTCTCCAAGGCGCTGCTGCCGCACGCGCGGAAGTTCTACGCCGACTACATCGACCCCGCGCGGCACGAGCCCTTCTACCGGCAGAGCTCGCGGGTCTGAGCGCCGCCCGGCGGGGGCAGCCATTGCGCCGCCCCCGCCGGTGCTGAACAGTGCCGGCGCAAGGGGCTGGACGCAGGGACCATGGACGGCGGCGAAGAACTTCAGGAGATTGAAGCGGATGACGGGCGCGGCGCGCTCGCCGCCCGCGTCGCCGAGGCGCTGCGCGACCGCGTGATCCGCGGCGCGCTGAGGCCCGGAGAGCGGGTCGTGGAGCGGCGGCTCTGCGCCGAACTGGGCGTCTCGCGCACGCCGATGCGCGAAGCGCTCAAGCTGCTCGCGCAAGACGGCTTCGTGGAGCTTTCGCCCCATCGCGGCGCGCGCGTGACCGCCTATGGCGCGGAGGGGGCGCTGGCGCTCTTCGAGGTGATCGCGGCGCTGGAAGGCCTCGCGGCCGGGCGGCTCGCGGCGACGATCGACGCGGCACTGCTCTCCCGGCTCGAGGCGCTGCACGCCGCGATGCACGCGCACCACCGCGCCGGCCGGCTCGACGAGTACTTCGACGTCAACAGCGCGGTGCACGACGCCGTCGTCGCCGGCTGCGGCAACCCGGTTCTGGCGCAGAGCCACCGGCGGCTGATGCTCCAGGCCCGCCGCGGCCGCTACATGGCGATCATGGACGCCGACCGTTGGGCCGGCGCCATCGGCGAGCACGACGCCCTCATGGCCGCCCTGCGCGCCCGCGACGCCGACGCCGCGCGCGGCGTGTGGGAGCGCCATCTCAGGAACACCGGCGCCTCCGTGGCGCAGGCGCTGCAGGGTGAACGCGAATGAGTTCGAAGACATGACCGGCCGACGCGACTTCCTCGGCTACGGCGACGCCCCGCCCGACCCGCGCTGGCCGGGCGGCGCGCGCCTCGCCGTCTCCGTCGTCGTCAACGTCGAGGAGGGCGCCGAGCTCTCCATCGGCGACGGCGACGAGCGCAACGAGACCGTCCACGAGGTCGTGGAGGAGGTCGTCGGCGCGCCGGACCTCTGCATGGAGAGCCATTTCGAATACGGCGCGCGGGTCGGCTTCCGGCGCATCCTGCGCGTGCTCGACGCCCATGGCGTGAAGGCGACCTTCAGCGCCTCGGCCCGCGCCTTCGAGCGCTCGCCCTGGATGGCGCGGGAGATCGTGGCGCGCGGCCACGAGGTCAGCGCGCATTCGTGGCGCTGGGAGCGTCACGCCAACATGGACGAGGCCGCGGAGCGCGCCGTCATCGCCCGCGCCGTCGCCGCGATCGAGGCGGCGGCCGGCGTCAGGCCCGTCGGCTGGCACACCCGCTCCTCCGCCTCGGCTGCGACGCGCCGGCTGGTGGTGGAGGAAGGCGGCTTCCTCTACGACAGCGACGCCTACAACGACGACCTGCCCTGGATCGCCGAGGTCTCGGGCCGGCCGCATGTCGTGCTGCCCTACGCCTTCGACACCAACGACATGCGATTCACGCGCCAGGGCGGCTTCACCTTCGGGGCCGACTTCGCGCGCTACTGCGGCGACGCCTTCGAGACGCTTCACGGCGAGGGCGGGCGGATGATGTCGGTGGGCCTGCACCTCCGCATCATCGGCCGCCCCGGGCGCATCGGCGGGCTCGACGCGCTGCTGGGCCGGATGCGCGAGGCCGGCGACGTCTGGTTCGCCCGGCGCATGGACATCGCGCGGCACTGGCGCGCGCGCGTCGGCCTCGGCGCGTTCGGAGAGGGGTGAGAATGCGTCTCGCGGTCGTCAACGCCAACACCTCGCCGCACATCACCGAGATCGTCGCCACTGAGGCGCGGGCCACGCTCGGCGCCGGCGCCGACGTCGTCCCGGTCACGCCGCGCTTCGGCCCGGCGGTGATCCACACCCGGCTCGACGTCGCCGTCGCGGCGCATGGCGTGGCGGAGGCCTCGGCGCGCGTCGCGGGCGAGGTCGACGCCATCCTGCTCGCCGTCTCCTACGACACCGGCGCCGCGGCGCTGCGCGAGGCGCTGCCGATCCCTGTCGTCGGCATGAGCGAGGCGACGGTGGCGATGGCGCGGCTGGCCGGCGGGCCGATCGGCTACGTCGTCTCGGGCGCGCGGTCGATCCCGCTCTATCGCGAGACGCTGGCGGGCTGCGACCTCGACCGCGACTGCGCGGGATGGCGGGCCATCGAGGCGCCCGGCGCCTACGCGCCCGGCGGCGCGGCGGCGGCGGACCCGATGCTGGCCGACGCGGTCTCCGCCCTCGCCGCGGAGGGCGCCGCGGCCGTGGTGCTGCTCGGGGC
>CAYGUQ010000432.1:0-4124 GCA_964352995.1 uncultured Rhodobacterales bacterium | reverse complement strand
GCCTTCCTCGACGGCGGCCCGACCCCGCGCGACCCGTTCGGGCGGGCGGCGTGACCGGCCTCGCCAAGGCCGGCGGGACGGCGCGCGCAGGCGGGCGCATCCGTGCGGTCGGCTTCTCCACAGGCGGCGTCGGCGGCGATCTCGACCGGTTGGCCGCGCGGCTCGACAGGCTGGTCGAGCTCGGCTGCGACGGCGCCGAGATCACCGCCGTCGGTCTCGACGCGGTGACGGACTGCCGGCTCGTGCCGCAGCGCGTCGCAGCCCTGCGCGCGCTGACGGCCTCGCGGCCGCTGGCCTACTCGCTGCATGCGCCCATCGCGATAAACCTGATGGACCAGGCGCATGCGGCGTTGCAGCGGCGCGCCTTCGCCGCGGCGCTCGATCTCGCCGGCGAGATCGGCGCGGCGGTCGTCGTCGTCCACCCCGGCCGCTGCCCGCCGCGCGACCTCCTCGACCGCGGCGAGACGCTGCTGGCGCGAGAGCGCGAGGCGCTGGCGGCCCTCGCACCGCGCGCGCGAGACCGGGGCGTGCGCATCGCCTACGAGAACATGTCGCCGAACCAGCGGATCGTCGCCGGCGTGGAGACCTCCTACGCGCTCGACCCCGCGCGGCTCGCCGACCAGATCGCCGCGCTGAACCTGCCGGAGGTCGTCGCCTGCCTCGACGTGAGCCATGCGCGGCAGGGCGCGACGTTGTGGGGCTTCGACATGCTCGCCGCCTGCGCGCGGCTCGCGCCCCATGTCGGGCACGTCCACTTCTCCGACAGCACGGGGGTCGCGGCGACCGTGGCGTGCGCTCACGAGGCCGAGCGGTGCTGGTTCGGCATGGGCGACATGCACGCGCCGCCGGGCTGGGGCGCCGTCGACTTCGAGGCGCTGGCCGCCGCGCTCGACGTCAGGCCCGACACCCGGATGGTGATCGAACTGCGCGAGAACTTCCTTGTTCACGCCGAGGCCGAGACGCTGGCGGCCGCCCGCGCCTTCGCCGCGCTTCTCGACGGCGCGTGATCGAGCGACGTCGCACGACCGGATCATCGCGACACGACGGCGCAATGGCGCGCGGATCGGTCCGCCAGACGCCCCAAGCCGGCGACGCTGGCCACAAACGCGTTGCCTCGCCGCCATGTGCAGGATCGCGTCGGGGGCCTGCTGATCCTCGGGTTGAACCGCTCGGCGCCCGGTCGCGGCGTTGGTCCCCGAGCGAAGCGCGGACCGCCGCCGGCTGATCACGCCGCGCCGCGCCGATCTGACCGGCTCTTTCTGCGAACCCCGCAGCCCTTGGCGGCGCTGCGCGAGCGAGAACGCCAACTGCCTCCTGCGCCGGCGCTCCCCAAAGGCGCCGACCTCAGCCTTCGCGGCAAGGACGAGCTCGACGCCGTCGCCGCCGCGCTCGATGGCCGACCGAGACAGCCGCTCGATTGGCGCCCCCCCGCCGTGACGCTGGCCGCAATCCTGCGCGCTGTCAGGGAAGAGCCTCTTGCGACGACCGGTTGAGACCGCCCAGCCGCGCGCGTTCAGACGATCCCGGATCCGCCGATCGCGGCCGCCGGCCGCTCGCGCGCCTTCTGCGCCCGGTAGCCGCTGGCGCGGTAGCAGGCGACGGGGTCGATGGCGCCGCCCGCCCGCCGGCGCGACTCGGCGAGGATGGGCGAGACGTCGGCGGTGAAGGCGGCCTTGAGGATGCGGTGCGCGCCGAGCGCGTCATTCGCCTCGCGCGCCGCCGCGAGCGCCGCGCGGTCCACCAGCGTCGCCTGCGCGTGGGCGCGCGCGATCTCGACGGCCGAATTCATCAGGCTCTCGATGGGGTCGGTGACGTTGTGGGACTGGTCGATCATGAAAGCGGGCGCGAAGCCGGGCCGGCTCGCCGCCTCGGCCAGCTCGTTGAACACGAGAAACAGCCGGAACGGATCGACGCTGCCGCTGTCGAGGTCGTCGTCGCCATACTTGCTGTCGTTGAAGTGAAAGCCGCCCAGCTTGCCGAAGCGGGCCAGCCGGGCGACGATCTGCTCCACGTTCACCGTGGGCGCGTGATGGCCGAGATCGACGAGGCATTGCGCCTTCGGCCCGAGTTCCTGCGCGCAGGCGAAGCTCGTGCCCCAGTCGGCGATCACCGTCGAATAGAAGGCGGGCTCGCAGATCTTGTGTTCGAGAAACACCCGCCACCCTTCCGGCGCCGCCGCGACGATCTGCGCCATGCTGTCGAGATAGCGGTCGAGCGCGCCTGAAAGGCTGGACTGCCCGGCGAAGTTCGCCCCGTCCGCGATCCAGACCGTCAGGGCGGCGGAGCCGAGCGCCTCGCCCATGCGGATGCAGTCGATGTTGTGCGCGACCGCCTGGGCGCGCACGTCGGGGTCGGTGTGGGTCAGCGAGCCGAACTTGTAGCTGTGGCGCTGGCCCGGCTGGTCCTGGAAGGTGTTGGAGTTCACCGCGTCGAAGCCGAGGCCCAGCGCGTCGGCCTTCGCCCGCAGCGCCGGCGCATCCGCGCCGTCCCATGGAAAATGCGGGCTGACGGTGGGCGTCGCGCGCGTCAGCGCATGGATCACGGCGCAGTCGTCCAGCTTGTCGAAGGCGTCGCGCGGCTCGCCGGGGCCCGCGAAGCGGGCGAAGCGGGTGCCGCCGGTTCCCACGCCCCAGGTCGGCACGGCGACGGCGAACCCCTGCGCCAGCGCCGTCGCGGCCTCTATGTCCGCGCCGCGGCGCGCGAGCTGGCGGCCGAGCGCGGCGAAGTCCTCCGCCAGCGGGTCGGCGAGGGGGGCGTTGTGGGCTGCGATCAGCTCCGGGTCGATGCTCATGGCCGGCCTCAGCGCGTGAAGGACTGGGCGTTGCCCGCGTCCACGTTGACGATGTTGCCGGTGGATTTCGCGGCGCGGTCTGAGGCGAGGAACGCCACCGCCTCGGCGATGTCCTCCGGATAGACCGACAGCTTCAGGAGCGAGCGCTGCCGGTAGACCTCGTCCAGTTCGCTCTCGTCGACCTTGTTCGACGCCGCGCGCTGGGCGCGCCATTCGCCGGCCCAGATCTTCGAGCCGCGCAGCACCGCGTCGGGGTTCACGCTGTTGACGCGAATGCCGTGCGCGGCGCCCTCCAGCGCGAGGCAGCGCGCCAGATGCAGCTCCGCCGCCTTGGCGGTGCAATAGGCCGAGGCGCCGGCGGAGGCCGCCAGGCCGTTCTTCGAGGCGACGAACACGATGGCGCCGCCAAGCCGCTGGCGCTGCATCAGCCGGAACGCCTCGCGCGCGACGAGGAAATAGCCGGTGGCGAGGATGCCCATGTTGCGCTCCCACAGCGCAAGCGAGGTGTCCTCTACTGCCGCGGCCGAGGCGATGCCGGCGTTGGAGACGAGGATGTCGAGCCCGCCAAACGCGCGCGCGACCTCTGCGAAGGCGGCCTCGACCTGCGCCTCGTCGGTCACGTCGAGCCTGACGCCCGCCACCGCGTCGCGGCCGCGGCTGGCGGCGAAATCCGCGACCGCCGCGTCGAGCGCCGGGCCGTCTATGTCGGCGAGCATGACGCAGGCGCCGTCGTCCATCAGCCGCGCCGCCGTGGCCCGTCCGATGCCGCCCGCCCCGCCGGTGACCAGCGCGACCCTGCCGGCGAGCGGCTTGGGCTTCGGCATGCGCTGGAGCTTGGCTTCCTCGAGCAGCCAGTACTCGATGTCGAACGCCTCCTGCTCGGGCAGGCCGCGATACCGGCTGACGCCCGAGGCGCCGCGCATGACGTTGATGGCGTTGACGTAGAACTCGGCGGCGATGCGCGCGGTCGCCTTGTCCTTGGCGAAGGTCAGCATCCCGACGCCCGGAACCAGATACACCACCGCGTTGGCGTCGCGCATCGCGGGGCTGTCCGTGCGCCTGCAGCGGTCGTAATAGGCGGCGTAGTCGGCGCGGTAGGCCGCCAGCGCCGCGTCGAGAGCAGGGCCGTCGGCGTCGGCCTCCAGCGCCAGCGGACGGATCTTGGTGCGCAGGAAGTGATCCGGGCACGAAGTGCCGAGCGGCGCCAGCGCGTCCAGATCGGCCGCGTTCACGAACTCCAGCACTTCCGGCGCGTCGGTGAAGCAGCCGACCTTGCGCTCGGCCCCCAGGTGAACAGCCCGTGGGCGCCCAGCACCACGCCGCGCAGCGCGGG
>CAYGUQ010000431.1:0-4128 GCA_964352995.1 uncultured Rhodobacterales bacterium | reverse complement strand
CCCCGGCCCCGTCTTCTCTGAATATCTCGACGCGGGCGTGTTCGCCGGCCCGCATGGCTTCGCCGAGGCGCGCGAGGGAGGCGGCGTCGGCTTCGGAGCCTTTCAGCATCCTCTCCGGCCGCCGCGCGCGCGACTCGGCCAGCGTGACCCCGTTCAGGCGTTCGAACGCCGGGTTGACCCATTCGATCCGGCCGGAGGCGTCGCAGATCATCAGCCCCGAGGTCATGCGCTCGACCGCGGCGGAGAGCCGCCTGATCTTCTCGCGCCGGTCGTGGTCCTCGGTGACGTCCTCGATCAGCCCGACGCCGCCGCCCTCCGTCGCGGCCGCCGTGACGCGGACCTGCCGCAGCCGGCCCCGCGACGTGACGAAGGGGGCCTCGATGTCGAAGCTGACCCCGTCGCACAGCAGCTCCTCGATCGCCGCGGCGACCTCGGGCCGCGCAACGGGGGGAAACAGGGCGAGCGCATCGTGGAGCGGGGTGGCCGCAGCGGACGCCTGGGCCTCCAGCAGCGCGCCGCCGCCGGCGGTCCAGCGCAGGGCGCGCGAGGCCCTGTCCAGCTCGAAGCTTCCGGTCCTGCGCAGCCGCTCGAGTTCGGCGTAGCCGGAGGGCGCCGGTTCGGCGCTCAGCGCGATGCGGCCGCGCTCGAGCGTCGCGACCCGGCGCCAGGCCATCGTGCGCCAGCCGCCCTCCACCTGCAGCACGCGGGCCTTCACGACGGTCGCCGCGTCGGATGCGGGGCAGGCGAGCGGGCGCATCGCGGCGCGGTCGGCGGGATGAATGAGCTCGATCAGCGCGTTCCCGCAGAGCGACGGCGCGCTCCATCCCAGATGCGTCTCCCAGGCGGGATTGACGAGGCTGAGCCGACCGTCGGCCTCCGCCACGCACAGGCACGCCGTCGAGGCGGCGAAGAATCGCGCCATCGCGTCGGAAGCGGTGCTGTCCAGTTCCGTCAGAGGCGACATGGCGTTCCTCATGCTTGGTGGAAGTGTTTTATCTGAAAGACTTACGAATTCGTTTCGGCCTGCGGCGAACCGGCGCGCCGGCGCCGCGGCGCGGCCCCCGCCAACGCCCTGCGCATTGGGGAGAATCGGCGCCCCAACGGCTGCGAGAGGGCCTCCGGGCGGCGCCCGGGGGGGCGTCGCGTCGGCCGCGCAGTCGCCGACGCCCCCGATTTTCGCGTGCGCCGCCCGGCGTTGCGCGGCATGGTGGCGCCGCAGCGCAGCGCGGCCTCAGGCGGCGCGAAGGACCGAGGGACGCCACGCGATGAGCCGCATCCTGCCGCCGGACCATCCGGCGCGCTATCCGATGACGAACGAGCTGCATGCGCGGCCGTTTCCAGCCGTCGCGGCGCCCTGCCAGGCGATCCATCTCGCCTTCGCGCAGGACGAGGACGCGCCCGTCGACCGCGCCGCGCAGGAGGCGCATCTGATCGCGCTGGTCGACCGTTTCGGCGCGCCGCGCCCGGCCCGCGCGGCGGACCACTATTTCGGCGAGGTCGGCCGCATCCGCCTGAAATGGGAGCGCCACACCGAGTTCGTCTCCTACACGCTGTTCGAGGACGGCCCGACCGACCTGCCCTTCGGCCTGCCGATAGACCGGCTGGCGCCCGCCGAATGGCTCGCCGAGGCGCCGGGCAAGGTGATCTCGGCGATTCGCGTCCATGTCGAACCCGCCGAGGGGCCCGAGGCGGCGGAGCGGGCGCTGCTGGACCGGCTCCATCGGCATTTCGTCGCGGAGAGCCTGGCGGGGGCCCATGTGGGCGAGGGCCAGGCCACCGTGTTCGGCGACTTCCGCATCCATGAGGACGGCTTCACCCGCTTCGCCGTGCTCGCGCTGCCCGGCGCCGGGCCGCGGCGGCTGGGGCGGATCGTGCAGCGGCTGATGGAGATCGAGACCTACCGGTCGCTGTCGATGCTGGCGCTGCCGATGGCGCGGCGCATATCGGGCGATCTCAACACGGTCGAGGGCGCGCTCTCGGAGATCATCTCAGGCATCGCCTCGGACCGCCTCGACGACCGGCAGACGCTGTCGCAGCTCACCCGCCTGTCGGCGGCGATCGAGGCGCTGGAGGCCGAGACGGCCTACCGCTTCGCCGCCTCGAAGGCGTATTCGGCGCTGGTGGAGCAGCGCATCGAGGTGCTCAAGGAGCGCCGCGCCGCCGAGCGGCAGACCATGGCCGAGTTCATGGCCCGGCGCTACAAGCCCGCGATGCGCACCTGCGACGCCGCCGGCCGCCGGCTGAACGAGCTCGCCGGCCGCGCCGCCCGCGCCGCCACGTTGCTCTCGACCCGCGTCAACGTCGCCGTCGAGACGCAGAACCAGGCGCTGCTCGGCTCCATGAACCGCCGCGCCGAGCTTCAGCTGCGCCTTCAGCGCACGGTCGAAGGTCTCTCCATCGTGGCGATCAGCTATTACGCCGTCAGCCTCGCCGGCTATGCGGTGAAGCCGCTGGGCAAGCTGCTCGGCCTCGCGCCGGAGACGGCCACCGCCCTGCTCGTGCCGCCGGTGGTGCTGGCGGTGTGGGGCATGATGCGCCGCCTGCGCCACCAGCTCGAGAAGGAGGGCTGAGCGCCGCGGCGCTCAGACGAGGCTCGCGGCGAGCCAGACGGCCGCAAGCAGCAGCCCGCTGTCGCGGTTCGCCCGGAACAGCCTCAGGCAGAGCGCCTCGTCGTCGATGTCGAGCGCCGTGATCTGCCGCGCGAGGTCCGCCCCGAAGATCGCGGCGCCCGCCAGCGCGATCCACAGCGCCGGCCCCTCCAGCGCGACCCACGCCGCCGCCGCGAAGAGCGCCGCGGAGGCCAGGGCGAAGCCCCACAGCCAGCTTCGGGTGCGCGCGCCGAAGAGCCGGGCGGTGGACTTCACGCCGATCAGCGCGTCGTCCTCGCGGTCCTGATGCGCATAGATCGTGTCGTAGTGCAGCGTCCACGCGATCCCGCCGAGGTAGAGCAGCGCGGGCGCGAGGCCGATTTCGCCGAAATGCCCCGCCCAGCCCATCCAGGCGCCCCAGTTGAACGCCAGTCCGAGGAAGATCTGCGGCCACCAGGTGAAGCGCTTCATGAACGGGTAGATCGTCACGAAGACCAGCGAGGCGACGCCGGCGAGGATGGCGAAGCCGTTGAACGTCAGCAGCACGACGAAGGCGACGAGCGCCTGCGCGACGCCCCAGACCAGCGCCTGCCGCGCGCTCACCTGCCCCGAGGGGATCGGGCGGGAGCGGGTGCGGGCGACCGAGCCGTCGATGTCGCGGTCGGTGACGTCGTTCCAGGTGCAGCCGGCGCCGCGCATCAGGAAGGACCCGACGGCGAAGGCTGCGAAGAGCCAGAGGTCGGTCGGCGTCCACCTGTCCGCCGCCGTCGCGAGGAACAGGCTGTGCCAGCAGGGCAGCAGCAGGAGCCAGGTGCCCGCGGGGCGGTCCGCGCGCGAAAGGCGCAGGTAGGGCCGCCATCCGGGCGGCGCGAACCGGTCCACCCAGTTCTGCGCGGTCGCGTCGGCGACGCGGCCTGTGGCGCTTTGCGGGGAGGCGGTCGAGGCTGTATCGGTGCGGTGGGTCATGGGAGCAGACATGCAACAGGATGCGCCGAAAGTCAGGCTCTTCGTCGACGCGCCGCTCGGCGACGGCGCGACCGCGGCGCTGGAGCGGGCCCAGGCGCACTATCTCTTCACGGTGATGCGGCTGGGGCAAGGCGACGCTGTGGCGCTCTTCAACGGGCGTGACGGCGAGTGGCGGGCCGTGGCGACCGAGGCCGGCCGCAAGGGTGGCGCGCTGCGGTGCGAAAGCCTGCTCAGGCCGCAGGCGGAGGGGCCCGACCTCGACCTGATCTTCGCCCCGATCAAGAAGGCGCGCACCGACTTCATCGCCGAGAAGGCCTGCGAGATGGGCGCGCGCCGGCTGATCCCCTGCGTCACGCGGCGCACCAACGCCGAGCGCGTCAACGTCGAGCGGCTGCGCGCCCACGCCGTCGAGGCGGCGGAGCAATGCGAGATCCTCACGGTGCCGGAGGTGCTTGCCCCCGCGCCGCTCGCGGCGCTGCTCGACGGGTGGGAGGCGGGGCGGCGGCTGATGGTCTGCGACGAGGCCCGCGACGCGCCGCCGGCGATGGAGGCCCTGCGCGCGGCGGGGCGGGAG
>CAYGUQ010000430.1:0-4150 GCA_964352995.1 uncultured Rhodobacterales bacterium | reverse complement strand
GAGCCGTTGGACTCGGTGATCTCGGAGACGATGCGGATGGTGTAGGGGAAGTCCGTCGGCGCCGGCAGAACCGCCTGCAGCGCGCGCCACGCCAGCTTGCCGTGGCCGATCTCGCGGCGGCCCGGACCGCCCATTCGACCAGCTTCGCCAACGGAGTAGGGCGGGAAGTTGTAGTGGAGCATGAAGCGCTCCTTGAAGGTGCCCTCCAGCGCGTCGATGAACTGCTCGTCGTCGCCGGTGCCGAGCGTCGTGATCACCAGCGCCTGCGTCTCGCCGCGGGTGAAGAGCGCCGAGCCGTGGGTGCGCGGCAGGAGCGAGGCCTCGGCCACGATCGGGCGCACGGTCTTGAGGTCGCGCCCGTCGATGCGGCGGCCGTCCTCGATGATCGCGCCGCGAACGATGCGGCTCTCGGCCTCCTTGAACGCCGACGAGACGGCGTTGCCGTCCGCCTTCTCATCGTCCGTCAGCCCGGCGTCGAGCGCGGCCTTGGCGGCGGCGATCTTGGCGACGCGCTCCACCTTGTCGGTGGTCGCGAAGGCGTCCTTGAGCATGGCGCCGGCGACGTCCTGCACGCGGGCGACGAGGCCCGAGTCGTCCTTCGGCTGGAAGTCGAAGGGCTCCTTGGCGGCGCGCTCGGCGAGGTCGACGATCATGTCGATGACCGGCTGCATCTGCTCATGGCCGAAGGTCACGGCGCCGAGCATGTCGTCCTCGGAGAGCTCGAAGGCCTCCGACTCGACCATCATCACCGCGTCCTTGGTGCCGGCGACGACGAGGTTGAGCTTGCTGTCGGGCAGATCGGGGATCTTCGGGTTCAGCACGAAGGCGCCGTTGACGAGGCCGACGCGCGCGCCGCCGATCGGGCCCATGAAGGGCACGCCGGAGATGCAGAGCGCGGCCGAGGCGGCGACCATGCCGACGATGTCGGGGTCGTTCTCGAGGTCATGGCTCAGCACCGTCAGGATCACCTGCGTCTCGTGCTTGAAGCCGGAGACGAAGAGCGGGCGGATCGGGCGGTCGATGAGGCGAGACGTCAGCGTCTCCTTCTCGGTCGGCCGCGCCTCGCGCTTGAAGAAGCCGCCGGGGATCTTGCCGGCCGCGTAGTACTTTTCCTGATAGTGGACGCTCAGCGGGAAGAAGTCGAAGCCGACCTTCGGCTTCTTCTCGAAGACCACCGTGGCCAGCACGCTGGTCTCGCCGTAGGTGGCGACGACGGCGCCGTCGGCCTGCCGGGCGATCTTGCCCGTCTCTAGGGTCAGCGTCTCGCCGCCCCACTGGATTTCCTTGCGGACGATGTCGAACATTCGGTTTCCTTCATGTGCGGCGACCGCCCCCCTGGACGGCCCCGCTCGCGTCGCGCGTTCCCCGCGCGGGCCCCGTTGCTGTTTCATCAGCCATGCCGCGCCGTCTGGAGCCTGGGACGGGCGGCGCGGACGTGTGCTCCCCGGTTTCGCGCGACACGCGGCGCGGGGCTGGAGCGCGGCCCCTTCAAAGCACGAAGCGCGCCCCGAGGCGCGCTTCGCATGTTCGTCAGCGGCGGATGCCGAGGCGCGTGATGAGGTCGCGGTAGCGCGCCTCGTCCTTGCGCTTGACGTAGTCGAGCAGCTTGCGGCGGGTGGCGACCATGGTCAGCAGGCCCCGGCGCGAGTGCACGTCCTTCTTGTGGGTCTTGAAGTGTTCGGTCAGGTTCGTGATCCGCTCGGTGAGGATCGCGACCTGAACTTCCGGCGAACCGGTGTCGCCCTCCTTGCGGGCGTATTCCTTGACGACTTCGACCTTGCGGTCGGCTGCGATCGACATCGGGAGCCTCCTCTGCTCAGGGGTTGAACACCCGTCGCGGGGTGAAGACGCCGCCCGACCACGAGCCGAGCGCCACGGGCGCGCCCTCGTGGGCCGCCCAGGCTTCGTCTCCGTCGGAGAGATCTCCTCCCGCCACCGCCACGGCGCGCCCCTGTCGGAGAGCAGCCGCGTCGGGCGCTGGGACGGCCAGGGCCGGGATGTCGGCCAGCCCGGTCGCCACCGGCGCCAAGTGCGCTTCAATCGCGTCGCTATGGCGCATTTCGTCGAGCTTGGCAAACGGGATCGCGTCGCGCTCGTGGAACGGCCCCGACCATATGCGCCTCAGCGCGACGACGTGGCCGAGGCAGCCCAGGCCCTCGCCGAGGTCGCGGGCGACGGAGCGCACGTAGCCGCCCTTGCCGCAGGTCATCTCCAGCACCGCATGGTCGGCGTCGGGCCGCTCGACGAGCGCCAGCCGCGCCACATGCAGCGGACGCGCCTTCAGCGCGACGCCCTCACCCGCCCGCGCGAGCGCGTAGGCCCGCCGGCCGTCCACCTTCACGGCCGAATAGGCGGGCGGCGTCTGCATGATGTCGCCGCTGAAGGCGGTCAGCGCAGCCTCGATCTCGGCGTCCGTGGGCCGGGCGTCGCTCTGCGCCGTCACCGCGCCCTCGGCGTCGTCGGTCGCGGTCGCCTGCCCCAGCCGCACCGTGAAGCGATAGGCCTTCAGCGCGCCCTCGATGGCGGAGACGGTCTTGGTCGCCTCGCCGAAGGCGATGGCGAGCACCCCCGTCGCCAGCGGGTCGAGCGTGCCGGCGTGCCCCGCCTTGGCCGCCTGCGCCGCCCAGCGCGCCTTGGCGACCGCCTGCGCGCTGCTTATGCCGAGCGGCTTGTCGAGCACGAGCCAGCCGTCGACCTTCCTGCCCTTTCGCGCCATTAGCGACCTCCGGCGCGGCGCCGGAACGAAGCCCCGGCGGCGCGCGGCCCTGCAAGGCCTGACCAAGTTGACGGAGCGCGGGCCGGACGTCCCCGGCGCCTCGCGCGTGCCCCGCAGCTTCTGCACGCCGCCGCCGGCCGCGGCAACACCGCGCGTGAGGACGGCCGGCCGGGCGGCGCCCGCCGCGACGCCTTCAGGCGGCGTCGCCGACCGCGTCCGGCGCGATGGCCTCGAAGGTGCGGCGCTGCTCCGCCATCCACGCCTTGATGTCGTAGCGCCGCACGCGCTCCCGCAGCACCTTCATCCGCTCGCGGCGCTCGCCTTCGGGCATGTCGATGGCGTGGTCGATGGCGGCGTCCATGGAGCGGTTGGAGAACGGGTTGGTCATCACCGCCGCCGCCAGCGGCACCGCCGCGCCCGCGAACTCCGAGAGCACCAGCGTCCCGTCGCCGTCGAGCCGCGCCGCGACGTATTCCTGCGCGACGAGGTTGAGGCCGTCGCAGAGCGGCGTGATCCAGCACACCGCCGCGGCCTGATGATAGGCGACGAGCCGCTTGAAGGCGATGGCGCGCGAGATGAGCGTCACCGGCTGCCAGTTCATCCGCCCGAAGCGGCCGTTGATGCGCCCCGTCACCTCCTCGATGGTGCGCTGCACCTCCTCGTAGACCGCCATGTTGCGGTTGGCGGGCACGGAGACCAGCATCAGCCGAACCTTGCCGAGAAGGTCGGGCCGCCGCTCCAGCAGCCGCTCGAAGGTCAGCAGCTGCTCGGTGTTGCCCTTGGTGTAATCGGTGCGCGACACCGAAAGGATGAGCTTCACGTCGCCCAGATCCTCGCGGATCTCCTTGAGCTGCGCCGTGGTCTCGTCGTCGTGGGCGACCTTGTTGATGTAGTCCACGTCGACGCCGACCGGCCAGGAGCTGAGCGACACGGCGCGGCCCCGATGCGAGAGCTTCGCGGGGGTGTTCACCTCAGAAAGCGCCATGCCGGTGGGCGAGAAGTCCTCGCGGGTCTCGACTTCCTCGATGATCGCGGCGCCGGTCAGCGCATGGGCGGCGTGGGCGAAGTTCGCCGCGTAGCGGGGGATGTGGAAGCCGACCGAGTCGCAGGCCAGCAGGCTCTCGACGATCTCCTGCCGCCACGGCAGCACCGAGAACATGTCGGCGGAGGGGAACGGCGTGTGGTGGAAGAAGGCGATGCGGCACTCCGGCTTGATCTTGCGCAGATAGCCGGGCGCGAGCCACAGGTTGTAGTCGTGGAACCAGACGACGCCGCCGGGCGCCACCTCGCGCGCGGCGGCCTCGGCGAAGGCCCAGTTCACCTCGCGGAACGTCGGCCAGTCGACCGGGTCGTAATTGTAGCGCTCCTTGAAGGAGTGCAGGATCGGCCAGATCGCCTCCTTGGAGGTGACGTGGTAGAAGCTCTTGACCTGTT